>JBBQMV010000105.1:0-8193 GCA_038329315.1 Bdellovibrionia bacterium
CGTAAATGCCGGCGCCGACGCGATCATCGTCGAAACGATGTTTGATTCTCTCGACTATAAAGCGGCACTCTCCGGAGTGCGCGCAGTCTCCCGCGATATCCCGGTCATCGCACTCATGACGTTTAATACCGACGGAATTTCCGATACCGGAATTTCTCCGGAATCGTGCGTCGCGATTGCCGAAGGTTTTCATGCCGACGTCGTCGGTGCGAACTGCTCCGTCGGTCCCGACGCGATGGTACGCGTGATCGAGCGGATGAAAAAGGTTTCGCAGCTTCCCCTCTGCGCCCAGCCGAACGCCGGCATGCCGAAACTCGTAAATGCCCAAACCGTATTCCCTCTCGACGCGGCCGCCATGGCGGGTTACGTCGAGAGCTTTTTCGCGGCCGGTGCCCGGATTCTCGGCGGCTGCTGCGGTACGACGCCGGATTATATTAAACTTTTACGTCAGGTTCGCGACTCGAAGCACGGCGAACTTTTTCCGAAGACGAAGATCACGCCGCGTTCGCGCGTTTTACTCTCGTCTAAGATGAAGACGGTGGCGATCGGTCGCGAAGAGCCTTTCGTGATGATCGGCGAGAAGATTAATCCGACCGGGCGGAAGAAAGTCGCTGAAAATATTAAGGCGGGGAATCTCGAAGCCCTACTCTCGGATGCTGCCGCTCAGACTTTAGCGGGTGCGCACCTTCTCGACGTAAACGTCGGCGTGCCGCTGATCGACGAGCCGGCGATGATGGCCCAGGTCGTGACCATGCTCCAGAACTCTATCGAAACTCCACTCGTTCTCGATTCGAGTTTTTCGGATGCGCTCCGGATGGGCGGACAGGTTTATTATGGACGTCCGCTCTTAAATTCGCTGAACGCCGAACCCGAGAAGATGGACGAGGTCATTCCGATCGCGAAGCGCGTCGGTGGCGCGATCCTTTGTTTGACGACCGAAACCGAAGTGCCGGTGAAAGCCGAAGGCCGGCTGAAATACGCGAAGATTATTCTCGACCGACTCCTTGCCGAGGGTTTTACACGAAATGACATCGTGTTCGACGTTCTGAGTTTAACGGCGTCCGCGATGCGCGACGGCGCCATCGAAACGTTCCGTGCGGTCGAACTGATCGCGAACGAACTCGGATGTGCGACGACGTTCGGGCTGAGTAACTCTTCGTTCGGTCTTCCGAATCGTCGGTTCGTTCACCAGACTTTTCTGACGAACTCGATCGCGCGCGGGTTGAATTCCGCGATTATGAACGTGATGGAGAAAGACATTACCGTCCGTATCGCCGCCGCCGAGCTCTTTAGCCAGCGAACGCTTGCGGTCGAAGACTACCTGAAGGGCTTCTCGGCTCCGATCGCCGAAGATTCGTCCGCTGGCGCCGGCCCTGCCGTGATGGAAGACGAAGAAGATCCGACGAAGGCTTTGAAACTCAGCGGGCTCGACCGTGAAATCTTCTTCGATATTCTCGAAGGGAAGAAGGAAAAGGTCGTCGAAGACGCGAACACGTTCATTGAGACCCGCAGTGCGGAATCTTTCGAACTCTTCCTGAACGTAATGACCCCCGCGATTCGCCACCTCGGCGATCTTTTCGGGAAGCGGAAACGCTTTATCCCTCACCTCGTCGCCGCCGCGGAAGCGATGAAGGCCGGCGTGGCCGTACTTCAGCCGTATCTTGCGAAAGCCGACGCGAGCGGCGTCGTGAAGAATGCCGGCACGATCGTTTTCGCAACCGTGAAGGGCGATATTCACGACATCGGAAAGAACATCTGTATCTTGATGCTGAAAAATTTCGGCTTCGAGGTGATTGATCTCGGACGGAACGTCACGATGGACGAAATTTTCATCGCGGCGAAGAAGCACAAGGCCCAGATCATCGCGCTTTCGGCGCTGATGACGACGACGATGATTCAGATGAAGCTTCTCATCGAGGAGAACAAGAAGGCCGGCTACGGCTTCAAGGTTCTCGTCGGCGGCGCGCCCGTGAATCAGGAGTTTGCGGCCGAGATCGGTGCGGACGGACATTCCGAAGACGTCGGCGGAATCGTCGGCGAGACCGAGAAGGTCCTTACCGTCATGGGTTACCGGACGGTTTAAGAACGGGTCAGATATTTGCTGACGTTAGAATGGCGACAAGCGCGGGCAGGCCCCGTTCTATACCCATTTTAACCCAGATTTGACCATTTATGACTAGGTATGATAAGGTGTTACCTTGAAGGCTAAGGAGCTCGTCAGGCTTCTTGAGCACGCGGGATATAAAGAGACCCGACAGAAGGGCAGCCATCGGCGCTTCGAATGTCTGGGCAAAAACCCACTTACTATCCCGTGGCACTCGAATGGAAACGATACCCTTCACCCTAAGATCGTGAAGGATTGCCTTAAAAAAGCGGGGCTCGTATGAAACGCGGAAGTTATAATGAGTTAAAGTATTCGATTCGAATCCTAAACAATGGAGACGGCACTTATTCCGTCGAAGTGCCGAAAATTCCGGGCTGCTATTCCGCAGGAAAAACGAAGTCCGAGTGTATCTCCAATATTATCGAGGCGATTTCGCTTCACCTCGAAGACTCTGATTCGGTCCCCCCTCAAGATCCGATTCCCGGCATCGAGGTCATTAAGACCGGACCCTCCATTTCGGATCGCCTGATCTCGCTTCCCGAGGCCTGTAAATTTCTCGATATTTCGGATGCCACTCTTCGTCGCTATATTCGAGACGGGCGGGTCCCCGCCTATAATTTCGGGAAAGAATATAAATTCAAAATCGAAGAACTTTCGCAGTTTATAGCGACGACTCGAGTAACTCCTAAAATTTCACGAACCCACAAAACAGGGTAAATTTTTACCACGCCCCTTTCATAATTTAGATCTTATGCCCTACGTACTCGCTCCAATGATCAAAAAAGACATGCCTAGCCTCTGGGCCGAAGGCGACGTCTACGCGACTGAAGTCATCTACGATATTTGTTCACCAGATTCTTCTAAGCCGCCCGTCCACTACGAGTCGCACACCTTTAAACCGCACAGCATTTGCCATTTCGACGCCCCCGGACACATCATCCCCGGAGCGGAGACGATCGATCAGCTTTTTGAAAATCATATAGATTATTTTTACGGGCCTGTCGTCGTAATCAAAATCAAGAATCCAAACTTTAAAAAGTCTGACGCTTCAAACATCTCTCATTGGGAAGTCGGGAAGAAAGAAATCCAAGCGTCCCTAAGCGGGTACGATCTTCAAAAAATTGAAAAAATCTTCATTTCTTTTGATGGGGCTGGATCAGACTTCTTTACCGACTCCGATCGGGCGTTCACAATCTCTCCCGAAGCGGCGTCCTGGTTGATTTCGCTCCCTAATTTTAATCTGTTCGGAACAATTTGGAAGTCTACGGATTTTCGGCCCGGGAAACGTGATCGACCGGTACATACCGAACTCTTTAAACGGGCAGGAATCGTCGAATGTCTAGATTTAGAAAAGGTTCCAGCCGGTCAATATTTTCTGTCCGCTTTTCCCATTCCGACCGCCGGAGCGACGGAGTCTCCGGTTTGTCCGGTGCTCTTTAGTGAGAGTGAAATCCGCTGGGTTTAAAACTTTATAGGCGAATTTTAAAATGCTGAATAAAACCTTTAAAAACTACTTAGTCATTGCGGCGCTACCCGAAGAGGAAGCTGCAATCGCAAATGTATTGTCCAGTTTTCCATCTGCCAGCTTCTGCGTTAGCGAGAAGTTCGATTTACACTGTCGAACCTTTACTAAACCATCCCACCGAATCCATTTACTCCGATGTGGAATGGGTACCGTAAACGCGGGAATCTCCGTCGCTCTGTTTGCCGAACATTTTCCAGTCGATGCGATCCTTTTATTAGGCGTGGGAGGAGCACTGACGGCGAACCTACGAATCGGTGACGTTGTCGTTTCGAGTGTCGTTCTTCAGCACGATTATTATTCTTCCCTTGATTTCGGAAATCCGCGAATGGCCCCCGGCCATATTCTATTTACGGAGGCGGAGTGCGAAAGTCATGTCGCGCATTTTATGGCTACAGATTCTCTCCTTGATTTCGAAAGGTCCGCGAATTTTAGCGGGGTCGTTCGAGTAGGCGCCGTCCTCTCCGGAAATGAATTTGTAGGTACTTCGGCTCGGAAATCGGAGTTAGCGAAACTTCATCCTGATGCTCTTTTGGTCGAAATGGAGTCTGCCGGGGTAGCCCAGGTCGCGGAGAAGTTGAAGGTCCCGTTTGTAGTCGTTAAGACTGTCGCGGATCGTCTGTTTCCAGATGGAACGATCGAGAACGATTTTAAAACCTGCTTAGAGGCCGCCGCAGCAAATGCGGCTCGGGTCGTGAGTTAAATCATTTAGACTATAAAGCGGACCGCAGACCATCGCTCGCGACGGCGGAAGCCCTTATTCGTGCGATAGGTGGGAAGAAGAGATTACGCTTGAGTGTTGGATAGCGGCCCTCAGCTCCAAAATTTATTTATTCGGGACGAGACGTCCGTCTGGACCTTCGGGCTATTCCTTTTTTAGTCTTGCCAGAAATTCTTCAAATTCCTTTTGCTTTCGTTCATCCTTCGACCATTTTTCAATGTCTTCAAGGTCGATAACTTGCGCCTCGGCTACCCATACGGCCTGGTCTAAACCTTGGCGGTCGTTCCAGTGGAAAAAGCTCGCGAGGCGATCCTTCACACAGTCAGTAGGGGTAAGTAACTTAAGTGTACCCACCTTCGTTTTATGTTCGCTGAAGGAGCGAATTAGAGAATTACCAATCTGGAGAGCAGACCCTGGAAATTCGACGTAATATTTCGTTTCCGGGTGAATGTAGTACCGGCTTTTAGAATGGTCGAAGCCGAGTTCAGTCATTGCTAAGTCGATTTTCGAACGCTCAGAAAAAGTAACGAAGTCGAGATCGAAACTCTCGTACCGATTATCGGTGTATATCGATACGACCGCTCCTCCCGATAAAAAACAGTCGAGTCCTTTAGATCGCAAATGTTCGGCGACCCATGCCCCGACTTCTCCGATCGAATACGTGGATATTTTGCTCTTTTTCAAAGGGGTTTTCCTTTTCTCCTCGGGCGTTGGCGTTGCCGAAAGAAACGTTCCGTAATTTCGGGAGGTAAATTCTTAAGTGCCTTAGCAAGAAGTGTTCGTAGCTCGCCGACCAAAAGATACCGTGGGTTCCATTCATAGAGTCGAGTTTTACCGACTAAACGACTGACGAGAACGCCTTCTCTTTCAAAGCGTTCGAGCTGCCGCTGAATCTGGCTAACCGCACATCCAAAAGTTTCGGCGATCCTGAGCCCATATCCGGATCCGTAGTTCTCCATATAAAGGAGGGCCTTCTCGGCTGATTCATTCCCAAATAGTTCACCAATTATCATGGGTAATATTACCTCTATATAAGGTAATATTACCCATACTTGAGGCCAGACGCAAGCTCCACGAGGAACACTGCGTCACACAGCGGAAGGCATTGCCCCCACACCCCGAAAAATGAGATAAATTCGGCACCTATGGCTACCTTTATCCCCTTTATTCTCTGTGGCGGCAGCGGCACTCGTCTTTGGCCTAAGTCTCGCGCCTCGATGCCGAAGCAGTACTGCGATCTCTTCGGAGTGAATCTTTTCGAAACGACGATGCTTCGCTTTAAGAATGCATCGAAGGTCGGCGTCGTATCGACGGCTTCGCAACTTCCACTCATCCTGCGCTCGACTCCGAAGGCGATGGAAGGAACCGCGAAGGTCCAAATCCTAGAGCCGATCGGTCGGAACACCGCTCCCGCGATTGCGCTATCGATTCGTGCGCTCCAAGTCTCTGGTAACGAAAAAGACGTCGTCGGAATTTTTCCAGCCGATCACTACATCGGCGATACGCCGACGTTTCTCGCGGCAGTCGAGCGCGCGGCGAAGATGGCGGCGGACGGTTCTATCGTCACTCTCGGCATTAAGCCGACCTACCCGGCGACGGGTTACGGTTACATCGAAACTCGGCACGCGGCGCCTGGCGCGGAATCGCGCGTCGCCACTCGGTTTCATGAGAAGCCCGATGCGGCGCGGGCTGCGGAGTATCTCGAGAGCGGTAGTTTTTTTTGGAACGCGGGCATTTTCGTTTCACGAGTCGATGTTTTAGCGAAGGCCTTCGAGACGCACGCGAAAGATCTATGGACCGCGATCGGACGGATTAAAGATCCGCTATCTCCGACGAAAGAAGAGTACGCGGCGATTCCGTCCGCGAGTTTCGACGTGGCGATCATGGAGAAACTTCCGGAGCATGTTTGTGTGCCGGTCGACTGCGGTTGGAGTGACGTGGGTTCTTGGGATTCGCTCATCACCACGCTCGGTGAGGGTGCGCCCGAAACTCCGAGTGTCGTGAAGATCGGTTCGGAAGGAGCGCATGTACTTCCTCACCGGAATCGGAAGGTCGTCGTCATCGACTGTCCGGAGACGAACATTATCGATACGGAAGACGGGCTCCTGGTTTTCAAGACCGGATCTTCGGAAAAAATGAAAGCCGCGTACGACGAACTCATCAAGCGAAAGGCGCCCGAGGCGACGACGCATCCGTTCGAATATCGCCCCTGGGGCGATTTCGAAATTCTACGTGACACCGAAGCATTCAAATCGAAAGTGATTCACGTGCTTCCGGGACAGCGCCTCAGCTACCAAAGCCACGCGAAGCGCGCCGAGCACTGGATCATCATTCGGGGCCAGGCCGAAGTGACTCTGAACGACCAAGTGCTTCGTCCGAAAGCGGGCGAGCATGTCTTCATCCCGCAGGGTGCGAAGCACCGCATGTCTAATCCGGGGACCGAGCCGGTCGAGTTCGTCGAGGTTCAGGTTGGGACTTACTTTGGTGAGGACGATATTGTTCGGTATCAGGACGATTACAAACGGTCCTAATAGCTCTTCCTTACATCAATAAGCAGAAGTTGAATGTGAGGGGTTCCACCCGAGTCATTCGAATATTCCTTTTTGTAGATTAGGACGTGGCCGGAGTTTAACGGCGCAACCCTTTCTTTGTCGTTTCTTTCAGAGTAGAGATTCAAATTTTCGGCAATCTCAGAAATTTTAGCATTTATATCTTGAAGGAATCGTAGTCCAAGATTTTGGTGGCCGTGGTACTTTCCATAGAGCTCGCGTTCGAGCGCTCGTTCAAGAAGTCGCTCCTCCGAATCACCAAACCAAGCGATATCCTCCGTCGACTCCACTATCGACCCGCCCTCTTTAGCCGAACCTTCTCGAGATTTTCATCGCTATCGAGAATGTCGGTGATCTTTTTTAGTTTCGAATTAAAATCGCTAAGCAATTTATCAGAGTTATGCGGAGCAGATTTCGCATTGAACTGACTTTTTTCCAATTTGGCCATAATTGCGAAAAAATATTCCTGAGTCATCATGACCTTGATCTCGTTTCCGCGATGTATAATTTGAAGGACTTCCCCATCTTCCAAACCTGAAACACTCGAAGAATCACTTTTCAATTCGCTAAAATTCAAAGTTTTTTTGAACATGCCATACCCGCTCATTTAAACAGACCAACATCGATCTATTAAGTATCTATTATACATCTGTTCGTTATGGCTTTCATTTCGAATTTTTAGTGCTTAAATATCTGATTTTATTGAACTATTAATTTTTTAATTGAAAACTCTTTAACAAATTTGGAAAGAGCGATGGGCCCGCAAAGACACAACAATCCGACCGCCGCGTATTCGAAACTCCGGCGAATACCAATCACGTTCGCGACCAGACCCCAGACATAACTTCCGAGCGACATCGCCGCATAGAATGCCATCAAGTAAATCGCCGTCGCCCGCGCGCGAAGCTTCGGTCCGAAGAGAAGTTGGACTTCAGTATTACTCGCTGAAACAAGGAGCGCCCAAGCCGTGCCGACGCCAACCAACGGAATGATCGATAGCAGAATCGTGTCGGCCTGAGCTAGTAACGCTTCGCTCACCGCAAATATTCCGATCGAGAGGAGTCGAATGTTTGCGGCTTGAAATCGCTTTTTGAGCTTAGACATCAATATCGCCGCCAATAGCGAGCCGCCACCAATACAACCCATCAAGCCCCCGAATCCTCTGGAGCCGGCCCCGAGATCTCGCGCAAATACTGGCAAAAGAGCCCAGATTCCAGTTCCGAGTGCGAAGGCTCCGCACGATACCGAAAGGATCGATCGGAACCCGGGCGTCCGCAAAGATTCGCGGATGCCAGCC
>JBBQMV010000106.1:0-8137 GCA_038329315.1 Bdellovibrionia bacterium
TAATTCCCATCGCGCAGATCGTACGGGTCGGGAAGACCACGTCCGACATATCGTAGCCTTCGTAGACGTGAAATCGGCCCTGAAGGAAAACTACGGGGACGCCGTGAAAGCGTCCGAGTATCATTTTTCCGGCGTGTCCCTCGACGGAAGTGCCGTGGAAGTGGGGGATGTCGGCGTAAGGAATGACGACCGGATTCTCGATGTGATTCGCGATCGGACCGAGGCCCGAACCGAGGATGAGGCCGATCTCGGGCTGAAACCCTGGCGATACGGCGCCGACTCGTTCTTGGATCGCGCGAACCGCTTCGAGGATGTGGTCGTAGACTTTGGCCATATCAGGTCAGCGTCTCAAGGATAAGTTTCGGTACGGGTTTCCGCTGCGGGCTGATCGTGACCGCCGCATGGAACCGTTTCTCCCAGGCCGGGATATCGAGCCCGTCCGGAAGGTAAGCAGTAACGATCGGCTCACCGGCAGCCACCTTCGCGCCGAGTTTTTTTTGAAAATAGAAGCCGACCGTAGGATCGACGACGTCACTGGTCTTCTTCCGCCCGCCACCGAGATCGACCACCATTCGGCCGAGCTCTTCACCGTTCATTTTCGTAATAAACCCACGCCGAGGCGCTTTCCACTCCACCATTTTCGGAGCTTTCGCGAAAAGGGTCGTGTCGTGGATTACTCGGAGTGATCCACCCTGGAATTCGACCAACTGCTGGAATTTCTTCCAAGCCGAGCCGTCCGTGAGGCGATCGGTTGCGAGCTTTCGTCCCTCGGCGAGCGTCCGAACTTTTCCGGAGGCTTCGAGCATCTGGGCGGTGAGCTGGATCGTCACTTCCTTTAGATCGCTCGGGCCAGAGCCCGTCTTGAGCATTTCGATGCATTCGATGATCTCGATGGCGTTTCCGACCGCGTTTCCGAGCGGCTGGTCCATGTTCGTGAGAACGGCCCGGCATTTCAGCCCGGACTTCTTCGCGGTTAAGATGAGCGCGCGTGCAAGTTTCTTCGCTTGGTCTTTCGACTTCATGAACGCGCCGGAACCGACCTTCACGTCGAGGACGAGGATGTCCGAACCCTCCGCGAGCTTCTTCGAAAGGATCGATCCGCAAATGAGTGGGAGACTCTCGACCGTCGCGGTGACGTCGCGGAGCGCGTACAGTTTTCGATCGGCGGGAGCTATCGTTTCGCTTTGGCCGATGATCGCACAACCGATCGTCCGGAGCGCTTCGCGGAATTTATCCTCCGAGATTTTCACCGAGAAGCCGGGAATCGATTCGAGTTTATCGAGCGTTCCACCGGTATGGCCGAGTCCGCGACCTGCCATCATCGGGACGACGAGGCCGCACGCCGCGGCGAGTGGCGCGAGAATGATCGAAACTTTATCGCCGATCCCGCCGGTTGAATGCTTGTCGACTTTTATGCCGGGAATATCCGAAAAATCGTAACGTTCGCCGCTTTCGAGCATGGCGCGAGTGTAGGCCACTGTTTCGTCCGGAGTCATGCCCTTGAAGTAGACGGCCATGAGAAAGGCCGAGACTTGGTAGTCGGCGACGGAGCCATCGAGCAGTCCGGCGATGAGGAAACGGATTTCCGCGTCAGTCAGAACTTCGCCGTCGCGTTTCCGGCCGATGATAACCGCGGGATTAAACATCGGAAGTTTTTTTTCGGCCGTTTTTTCGAGTTTAGAGATCATACGATTTTAGAGAGGAACGATTCGCCCGAGAGTTTTTCTTGGGAGTACTTTTTCGCGTCGCCTACGAGCGCTTCGAGAACGGTCGCGCCGATATCCCCGAAGCATCCACGCGTGCCGAGATCGACCGGGCCCGGGGCCGAGGCGGACGGAGAGTAGGCGAGGAGAGGAATGAATTCGCGAGTATGATCGGAACCCCGGTAGGTCGGATCGTTTCCATGGTCCGCGGACATCAGCAGAAGATCCCGCGGCCCCATCGTCGCAAGCAGATCCGGCATCGCGCGGTCATACTCTTCAAGTGCATCGGCGAAACCCACGACGTCGCGGCGGTGGCCGTAAAGCATGTCGAAGTCGATGAGGTTACAGAAGATCAGGCCTTTCTTCATCGACTTCATCTGTTCGATGAGGACGCGAATTCCGTCGGTGTTTCCCGCGGTGTCGATGTTCTTCTGGATGCCATGTCCGGCGTAAATCGAGGAGATCTTGCCGATTCCGAGCGTCGAGATGCCGGAGTCGACGAGCACGTCGAGTACGGTTCGGGCGGGGTGCTGGGCAAGGTCCTTGCGATTATACGTGCGTTTGAACGGTATGCCTTTATCGGGATTTCCGACGAATGGACGGGCGATCACCCGCGAGATTCCCATCTCGTCGCAAATTTTCCGGGCGACTTTCGAAATCGCGTAGAGGCGGTCGAGACCGAAGGATTCTTCGTGAGCGGCGATTTGCCAGACGCTGTCCGCGCTCGTGTAAACGATCGGTTTTCCCGTCGCGACGTGTTCGCGGCCGAGCTCTTCGATGATCTCAGTGCCGGAGGCAGCTTTGTTTCCAAGGATGCCGGGAAGGCCGCATTCTTTCACCCAGCGCGCGATGATTTCGTCGGAGAATCCGTTCGGGTAGGTTTGAAACGGTTTATCGACGACGAGTCCGACCATTTCCCAGTGTCCGGAGGTCGTATCTTTTCCGCTCGAGAGTTCGCGCGCTTTTCCGAATGCACCGGCGCCTTGGCCGGACGGGGTCGGAGCGACGCCCGTGATCGAAGTGATGTTTCCGATTCCCATACGGGCCAGGTTCGGGAGGGTAAGCGTCCGTCCGGTTTTTTCTTTCAGCGCCCGAGCGAGATTTCCGAGCGTATTCGATCCGAGGTCGGAATAAACGTCGGCGTCCGGGAGTTCTCCCGCGCCGACGCCGTCGAGGACGACCAGGATCACGCGATCAAATTTTGAGAGAGAGTTTGTCATGGCTTTTCGCTTTCTAAAGTCGCGTCAGTATCCTTCGGATTTCCCGGAATTGCTACTGGCGGGCGCCGAGTCGGTGACCATGGCTACGCCCGCGGACGCGCCGATCCGATCGGCCCCGGCGGCGAGCATTCCCAGGGCGTCCGCGCGAGTCCGAATGCCCCCGGAAGCCTTCACACCGAAATCGACGCCGACCACCGTTCTCATCAGGCGGATATCCTCAACCGTCGCGCCGGCGGTGCCGAATCCAGTCGAGGTTTTCACGAACGCCGCGCCTTCCCGCTTCGCAATCACGCAGGCCGCGATTTTCTCTTCGCGGGTGAGGAAACAGGTCTCGAGGATGACTTTAACCGGAATTTTCCGGGTTTTCGCGGCGAAAACTACACCGGCGATATCCTTCGCGACTGCATCATAGTCGCCGTCTTTCAGCGCGCCAATGGAGAGGACCATGTCGATTTCCCGTGCTCCGAGATCGATCGCGCGTCGGGCCTCGGCGGCCTTCGCCTCGGGTTCCATCGCTCCGAGCGGGAATCCAACGACCGCGATCGGAAGGACGGATGAGCCCGCGAGGCGAGCGACGACTTCGGGAAGACGTCCCGAGTTGACGCAAACCGAGGCGAACGCGTGCGTTCGCGCTTCGGTACAAATCTTCTCGATTTCCCCGCGCCGGGCATCGGCCTTCAGCAGGGTATGGTCGATCCGACGTGCGAGTTCGGGGCCCGTGAGTGAACCTGATTCTGCGGCGCGCATTAATTCTATAAGGGCGGTAGAAGGTGCCGGGTCAAATGCGCCGAGGGCTTCGTCGATCCCGTCGATCGCGGCTTGAATCTCTTCTCTTAAAGATTTCATGGCTCTATTCCTTCGGGTCCTTCGGGCAGGGCTTCGTGGAATGGCTTGTGAAGCACGCTGTCAATGGATAACCGGGATTCTCACTTTTATATTGCGGTGTCTAGTTGGATTCGTTAGCTCTGTGGTATCATTAAGAAATCTGGATGAAGTGCGCAGAGAGCGCACAATCCGGAAGTCGAAGTTAATGAAAGTTTTAGAAAAGTTTTTAGAAAAGTTTGGTCAGGGAAAACAAAGGAAATCCCGGAAAAGGAAACTGAGGCGTCCCGTCTCAGCCTGACCCAATAAAGTGTCGAAATTAGAATTATAACCGGACTGCAGATCGCGCTCTTCACCGAGCGAGAGAATCGAAAAGAATGCAGCGCCGAAGCGACCGGGAGCGGTCGAGAAGCCGCGATAGAATCGCCGAACTCCTCTCCTCCCTGGTTAAAAAGAGAAACCCCTTGGACTTTTTAGTCGGTCAAACCGAAAAAACCGCACGAAACCGCAAAACGAGCGCAGGCATCAGCCTCCTCTCGTGCGGAGTGCGTTGTCCATCGCTTCTCTCCGCTCCGGCCTGATCCTTTCGCTCTCAGCGAGTCTTCCGTCTGAAAATGGAGGAATCATGGCTACTGAACTTATCGTAAATGCATCACTACCCGAGACGCGCATCGCGCTTATGGAAAACGGTGAGATCCAAGAGATCTTGATCGAGCGGGCCCAGGGCAAAGGAATTGTCGGAAACATCTATAAAGGTCGTGTAACTCGCGTCCTTCCCGGCATGCAGGCGGCTTTCGTCGACATTGGCTTGGAAAAAGCGGCATTCCTCTACGTCGATGACGTGTTCGTTCATTCCGATATCTGGAAAGAAGAAGAAGGCTCGACCGAAGAAGAAGAATCGAGCGAAGAAGTTCCAGCCGAAGGCGGACGCAAGGGAATCACTCCCGTCGTCGCGGCGGCTGCCGCTGAAGGAACCGATGGAGAAGTCGCCGCAGCCGGCGCGGAAGAATCCGGTCGCGAATTCTCCGATGAGGAAGCCGACGAAGTCGAAGCGGAAGCTCACGACGCGCTCTCCCAGCATCCGGAACTTCTCAGCGAAGAGGAAGCCGAAGACGAAATGGCCGCTTACCTCGCGGACGACGAAGAAGACGAAGAAGATGACGGCGATCCCGTCTCCATGGGTGAAGACGAAGAGAATAAGCCGAAGGACACGATCGCTCCGTCGGATTACGCCGAGCCGGATGATCACGCCGAAGGCGATGATGCCGACGAAGGCGGAAGTGACGATGCGCAAGCGGCGGGAGCTCCTGGCGAAGGCGGCGCTGCAGACCCGGCCGGTGCTGAAGGTGAACGCGGACGTCGGCGTCGGCGCGGTCGGCGCGGCGGACGGAATCGGAAGCGCGGTCGTGAAGATGGCGCCCCGGAAGGTGCTCCGGAAGGCGGCCCCGTGGCCGTCGGCGCGGAAGGCGAGCAACCTCGCCGCCCGAAGATCGTTATCGGCGCGAAAAAGGTCGAAGTCTCGGGCGATGCCGCCGAAGGATCTGACCTTCCCGAGCCGTACCAGCAACAGTTTTCCGATGAAGGTGGCGAAGAGGGTAGCGATCGCTCCGAAATGAGCGCCCATCTCGGTACGGGTAGCGATACTGGCGATTCCGAACGTCCCGCTGGTGCATCGAAGAATCCGATTCGGATCGGTGGCCCAGCCCCGGCCGGAGACCCGAAAAAAGGTCGCCCGGAATTTCGCGAAACGCGGAACCGGGATCGTAAGATCAAGTCCAAGCAGTCGGCGCGGCCGTCCCGAATGGGTGTTTCGATCCAAGATCTTCTGAAGGAAGGCCAAGAAGTCATCGTTCAGATCGCAAAGGATCCGATCGCCACCAAAGGCGCTCGCCTCACTTGTCACATCTCCCTGCCCGGCCGTCACCTCGTGTGTATGCCGACGATCGATCACGTCGGGGTTTCCCGTCGAATCGAAAAGGACGAAGAACGCCGCCGTCTCCGTGAGTACGTCGACCGGAATCGTCCGGCCGGCCTCGGATTCATCGTCCGTACCGCCACCTCGAGCGGGAAGGCGAAAGCCGAACTGCGCATCAAGCAAGATATCGACTATCTGTCCGCCCTCTGGTCGGAAATTAAGTCGAAAGCGAACCAAGTGAGCGCTCCGGCGCTCGTGTACGAAGACTTGAACCCGATTCTTCGCGCAATTCGCGACTGGGTGAACGAAGACATCGATAAGATCGTCGTCGACTCCCGTTATCATTATAACGACGTCCAACGTTTCGTTCGGAACTTTATGCCGGGCATCGGCTCGAAGATCGAACTTTACCAGGGCGATATCCCGATTTTCGATACGTACTCGATTTCTACGGAACTCGCGCGCGGACTCGAGCGGAAGGTCTGGCTGAAGTCGGGTGGTTACCTCGTGATCGACCAAGCGGAAGCGCTCGTCTCGATCGACGTGAACACCGGTCGTTACGTCGGGAAGAAGTCGCTCGAAGATACCATTCTGAAAACAAACTTAGAGGCCGTGAAAGAAATCGCGTACCAGCTCCGTCTTCGGAACTGCGGCGGGATCATCATTCTCGATCTGATCGACATGGAACGCGAAGAGAACAAACTCCGCGTCTACCGTGCGCTCGAAGAAGAACTGGCGAAGGACCGTTCGCGTCCACAGATCTCGAAGATCTCGGATCTCGGCCTCGTCGAAATGACTCGGAAGCGGACGCGCGACACCATGGTTCGCGCCCTCTGCGACGCTTGCTCGCAGTGCGAAGGTAAGGGCTACATTAAGTCGAAGCTCACTGTCGCCTACGAAATCATGCGCGAAATCGAACGTGAAGGTATCGCGTCCGAAGACAGCCCGAAGCTCCTGATTCAGGCGCATACGGATGTCATCGACGTGCTCGCGATCGACGAAAGAGAGTCCCTGGACGCGCTCGAGCGTCGCTATAAGAAGCAGATCTACCTCCAAGCGGTGAATGACCTTCATCCAGAGCAGTACGAGTTGATCAGTGATAATAAGGCGCGGAAGTCCCGCACTGGCGATGCGCTTCTCGAGCGCGCTCGTGAACTGGCTCAAACTTCAGATCCCCGCCGCGGACGTCGCGGAAGTCGGGATCGCGGTCGTGGAAAAGACCGTAATAAAGAAGGTGGAAAAGATGGGGAAAGAAAAAGCAGTGGGCGAGGTCGCGATGATCGTGGTGACCGGAACCGTAGCGGTGGTGGCGGGGGCGGCGAGAATCGTCACGCGTCCGATAAACCAAGAATTTCGATTCGGGCAGGTGGCGCGGGTATTACTCCGGCCGGTGGAAACGAAGAGGGCGGTCAGCCGATGGATGACGACAACGCTCCGTACTCGAATGAAATCGACAACGCTTTAGCCACTGGCGGGAACGTTATAGTCAATACGGCTCCTCGCGGCGCCGATGACTTCTTCAACGAAGAAGATCGTCTCGCTTACCTCCGGGCTCAAGCGACTCAGGACGCTGCACTCGCGACGGGTACGGCAGCTCCAAACGGAAACCGCCCACCCGCGGCGGGCGCAAAATGGGGACGCGGCGGAGCTCCGGGTAGCAAGCCGGCGGCCGGCGCGGCGCCAAGTGGCGAAGCGGGACGTGAACGCGATCGTGGCGGACGCCGCGGTCGGCGTGGCGGACGCGGACGTTTCCAACGTGGCCAACCCTCGGGAACCGGAACGACTCCGGTACCGGTGGGAACGGCTCCAGCCGGTGATGGCGGCGGAAATGATTCGGGCGGCGGCGGTGGCGACACCGGCGGCGGGGATCATTCGAATCCACCAGGATAACCTCGAAGCATAGTCTTTATGGGCGCATCGAGTTTTACTTTTCAAATTGAAGTCCCCCGCCAGGTCCGCTGGACCCGGGTGGAGGGACTTCGTACTTTTACCCGTGAAGATTTCTATGGTTTCCTCTGGGAAGAGTTCGCGGGTGAGATCACAGGCATTCACGAAGGGACGCTCCTTACCGAAGAGGCGTTCGAAGCCGGACTCGAAACGGAGTCCTGGACGGTAGATTCTGCGGAAGCTCCGCGCGAGCGCGACTGGATCGATTCGCAGGAAATCACTTCGGCGATTCTTTATTTCGGAGACGCCGTTTCGGCGAGCCGCGCGCGTGAAGCGATTCGTGCGGCGAGCGGACTCGAGTGCGGAAAAGTTCTCGAGCAAGCGGACGAAGACTGGGACGCGGCTTGGAAAGCGTCTTTTCAGGGCGTTTCGGTTCCTCCGTACTGGGAAATCCTTCCGCCGTGGCGGGAATCACCGACGGACCCGAAATCGAAAGTGATTCGGATCAATCCCGGTGCCGGCTTCGGTACCGGAACTCACGAAACGACCCAGCTCTGTCTTCAGGCCGTCTCGTTCGCCCTTCGAAACGC
>JBBQMV010000107.1:0-8092 GCA_038329315.1 Bdellovibrionia bacterium
AAATGAAATGCGCACCAAAGCGGTGGACCGCGAGCGGCTTCTCTTCCGAATCCGCCGGACGATTCAGAATCTGGAACGGACACCAGTCGAGGATCGTCGCGTCCTATACAGTAACCTGATCAAATTCGCGGAACTTCATCCGACGAAGGTGCGGCTGGGGCTCTACGCCCCGGTCATCCTTTCGGGGGCGCCAGATACGAAAAAAAGCCGCCGGGGAAAACCCGGCGGCCTCTTCAAATTTTACTTCCACCGAACCGCTGCGTGCCGGTTCGTGTACTGTACTAAATGGTGCTCGGGACTGGAGTCGAACCAGCACACCTCTCGGTACACGCCCCTCAAACGTGCGTGTCTACCAATTCCACCACCCGAGCACACGCGAGATCAAAAATACGAGGGTAGATAGGGATTAGACGAAACGCGAAAGAGGGTCAAGCCGGATGTGTGCGATAAAGCGTGACGAACCGCGCTATCAGTATTCGAGGCGAAGACCGAAGTAGATCGCTTGGCCATCCGAGGAGAGAAGGGGTTCGCTCGCAACGAGGTTTTTTAGCTCGGCCACGAGGTAAGACCGCTTAATTCCGGTCTCCGCCCAAAGCGTATGGGCCGCCGACGGCTCCATCCAGTTCAGCCCGATCAGCGCCCCGAACGTGAGGCCGGTCGCCGTCGTCCAGCCCTGAGGAGATGCCATATTGGATCGTTCGAACTTGTAGCGGATCATCTGCGCTTCGAATCCGACGAACGGAACGACGGGCTGACCGCGGAAATAGTTCAGCTGATATTTCGCGCTGAAACCGAAGGATAAGATCGAGAAGGCGTCTTTCGTGAGATCGCCCGCGGGCTCGAGGATGTAGCTGTTAAACGAAGGTCCGATCGAAACCACGCCGATGCTTTGGAGAAATTTCGGTTCGTACTCGAGGCCGAAGCCGAAATTTTTGACGTCGGATTCTTCCGTCACGCCGGTCGGGGCGCCATTGGAGTTGAGCTGGTCGGACTTAATCGAAGTTCCGAATGCCTGCAAAGACGTGTGAATGTCGACGGCCCAAGTCGGCTTCTCGCGGTCATACATCGGGATCGAGCGGTCGTATTTTTTCGTCGTGGTGCCGGACTCCGTATCCGTAGCGACCGCGTCCGCATCGGCCGGAACGACGACGTTTTCGAGATCATCGGGAGGATTGTCCACCGGCGTGGTATCCGCGACGGGAGCATCCTCGATCGGTGTCGGCTCACCGGTGCCGTCCGCGCCGGCCTCGGTCGAAGGCGCCGCCACGGCATCTGCGGATTCGGTCGGAACGGGCGGATTGTAATCCGGAATGGAAGGAGCCGCCGCGGCTTTCTTCGAGCCCGGCATCGTCGGAAGCGAAGCGGGGAGCCCATCTCCCTTGGCGGATGCGGACTTCGTCGGATGCTTCGAGGCCTTGATCACGGGGCCGCTCTTTAAAAGATCTTCGGGATTCTCGGAGCCCGATTCGGGAGTAGGCGGGAGATCGCCGCCGACCATCCGCTCTTCGGGCGATTGTTCGAGGTCGAGCACCCCGGACGTGTCGACGGGCGGAGCCGCCGCTTCCGCGGGGGAGATGAAAGGAGTCGCGCTGAGCGCGTTTAAAATTCCAAGAACCAGGCTAATCATAGCTTCGCATATCCTCTGCGGCCGATTTTCCTACTGCTTCCGTGCCCTTCTAGTATGCTCGACGCATGACGAAACGGTCAACGCAAAGCAAGACCGCACCCAAGGGAAAGACCCGGCAAAAAGCGACCGGTATCGCGATGGGCGCGGCTCTCAAGAGTTTTATGGGCCATCTCGAAGGCACTGGAAAAGCGCTGCATACCATCGACGCGTACCGCTTTGATCTCCAGAACTTCGCCGAGTTTCTCCAAGGATCACGTTCGGGGAAAGCCCCGATCGATCTTCGCTCGGTCGCCCGAAAAGATCTCGAGCGCTACCATGAGTGGCTGAAACAGTCGGGCCAGAAAACGAATACCCGCCGTCGTAAACTGATGACCGTGCGGAAACTCATGAACTACCTCACGAACCGGAAGAAGCTCGATCTCGATATTGCGAAGAAACTCCCGGCTCCCGAAAAACTCGAACGCGTACCGGAGACCGTGGATTTGGCGCACCTCCGGGCGGCGGTTGCAAAACTCGATTCCGGTTCTCATCTGGCCCGCCGAAACGAAGCGCTCTTCGGAATCCTCATGGATACCGGATGCTCCGTGAGTGAAGCCGCGAAGCTCCGTTGGGCCGCGCTTGATTTAAAGAACGGAAAAGTCACGTTCTACGGGAAGGCCGAACGTGACTTGACGTTATCGACGGACACCCTCGCTTCTGTGGCGAAACTCCGCGAATACGCGGCTGACGACGAACTCGTCTTTGTCGGGTTTAATCGCCACGGCCCGATGCGGGTAGGAAAGCGCGCGCTCGGCATCACCCCGCGGGGAATTGAGATGCTGGTAAAGTCTCTGGCCGGCACCCTCGGTTTCCCGAAGGTCACGCCCCGTACGCTTCGGCATTCCGCCGTCGTCGAATGGTACCGCGCCGGCGCGGGCGAGGACGAAATCCAAAAACGACTCGGACTCCGTACGGCTTACGCTTTCCGGATCTACGCGCCGATTTTTGAGTCGATCCGTCAGGATCGTAAGTCTCTGATCAGATCCAGCTCTGAAGCCACATCCAGCGGATAAAACTGTTCGCTGGGATTTCTTGGGCCGAGAGGATCGGGAAGAAGTAATAAAAGAGCCCGACCGTCGCGCCGAGGACGACGTAGGTGAGCCACTCGCGCTTCATGCGCATGAGCCAGTACGTTACGGCCACGCCTAAGATCATGGCCGCCGGATAGTAGTAGTAATAGAAGGCGACCTTGCGCGGGATTGCGATCCAGCAAAACGCGAAGCCCGTGTAAAAATACAAAATGTAGAACGGGATCCAGCTCCGCGTGCGCAGCCAGTCGACCGCGATTGCCGCCATGGCCACGAGTCCGCCCCACATGATGAGGGGATTCCCGAGGAGTAGCACGCCCCGGACGCTTTCCTGCTGCGGTCCGGATTTATCGAACGCGTACCAGATCGGCCGCCGCATCCAGATCCAGTCCATGAACTGGCTCATGTAAGGGTGCGAGTTCACGACACGTTTTTGGCCGTCGAGCATCCGGGATTGAAAAGAAGTGAAGAGTTCCCACACCGAATACGCCGGATCGTGTTTCACGAAGAGGTACGGCAGGAAGGTCGCGTAGTAAACAACTGCGGGCGTGACGACCCAGTAGACGAAGAGATCGTTAAAGCGCGGGCGCGATTTTAAACGAACGGCCTGAATAAACAGAAGACCGCCGCACATCGCCCACGGAACGAAGGCGAACCATTTGCACGCGATCGCGAGGCCCATCGCAATGCCGGCGCGGGCGACCCACTTCGAGTCGAACTTGTACTCGTCCATCGCGCGCACGAAGTAGTAAAGCGACCAGGCGAGGAACGCCATCATGAAGGTGTCGAGCATCGCGATCCGAGCTTGGACATACAGCATTTGATTGAAGAGCGTGATGATCGCGCAGATCCAAGCCGCCTTTCGATTCTCGCGGAAGAGCACGTAGGCGAAGCGGTACATTCCGACCAGGGTAAGGCCGCCGAAAATCACGGACATGAAGCGCCAGCCGAGCGGCTCATCCCCGAATAGGCGAATCCCGATTGAGATCAGGATTTTCGCGAATGGGGGGTGTTCCCAGTTCTGGTTTTCTGACAGCGCGATCCACTGGAGGGCCGACGGGATGTAGTGAAATTCGTCGAAATTTTTGGTCGTCGGGTACTGGATATTCCAGAGGAAGAAGGCGCAGGAGGCGATGAAGAGGACGACCGAATCTCCGAATACCTGGCGCTTCTTCCCGAATTCATTAATGAACGTCGAAGTCGTAGTGGTGTGACCTTTTGTCATGGCTTTCCCTAAGGGTAGGGGTGGTCCGGCCCTGCGTCAAGACGGGAAAGCCCTGGGCAAAGCCCCGCCTTTTCGTTAAAGATCGGGTCTCTATGAATACTTCTAATACCGCCGCCTCGACCGATTCGCAGAACTCCGCCGCCCTACCCGAAGGCCAAGTGCCGGAACCCCAACGGGGCCGGAACGAACCCTGCCCGTGTGGCAGCGGAAAGAAGTACAAGCGTTGCCACGGTGTGGATGCGGCTCCGAAGCTGAGTGCGCCGGCGGTGTTGCCGGCTGCTTCCGCGACCGCGATGAACGGCGCGATGGGCCCGGGTGGTTTCGATCCGTCGAAGGCCGATCCGGCGATGATGTCTCAGATGACGAAGGCGCTTCAACGCCTCCCGCGCGGACAGCTCCAAAAACTCCAGGGCATTATGCAGCGCGCCCAAGCCGGCCAAGACGTGAGCCGTGAAGCGGGCGAGTTCGAGCGCATGCTCCCGCCGGAATTTTCCCAGATGGCCATGCAGATGATGATGGCGCAGGGAATGGGCGGCGGAGCTCCGGAGATGGACTCGGACGAGGCGAAGAAGATCGTTGCCCAAGCCGTGGCGGACGGAAAAATGACCGAAGCTCAAGCCTCGGAACTTCTCGGCGGCCAAGACTCCGCGGCGATTCTCGCGCAGTCTGAGAAAAAGGGTATCTCGGGCTTCTTTAAGAAGATCACCGGTAAATGATTCGGGGTTCGTTCGGCTTTCTTGCGTTCGTGTTCGCTTTCGGGGTGAGTACGGCTTTTGCGCATCCGGGGCATGATCACGATGCGCCTGCAAAGCTTACGTTCCGCTGGACATCCGTAGCCGGGTTCTTGCTTGATGACGGAGAGACGACGCTCTCATTCGATCCGATCTTCACGCGTCCTGGTGTCCTGAACTGGATGGGCGTGAAGGAACTCACGCCGGACGATGATGCAATCACCGAAAATTTAAATGCGCTCGGGGTCGGAAAAATTGACGCGATTTTCGTCAGCCACGAGCATTTCGATCACGTGGTGGACGCGGCGGACATTGCTCACCGGTTCGGGGCGACACTTTATGGTGGGCCATCGCTCGAGCGGATCGCGATCGCGAATGCCAAGCGGAGTGGGTGGAACGATCTCCGCTTTCGGAAGGTCGAGGACCGGGAGTGGATTACCGTCGGGAAGTTCCGGATTAAATTTATCCGCCGCGACCATGCCGCAATTTTCCCGAAGATCGGATTTCACTTTCTTTCCGGGCCGGTTCCCGAAGACTTCCACTTCGGCTTCTATCAGTATTACGATGGCGAGGTTTGGTGCTGGTTGGTCGAGCATCCATCGGGTCGGATTTACGTCGATCAAGGTTCAAACTTCTTCGAGGGCGTGAAAGAAAGCATCGGTTCGCACATCGATACGATGTTCTTGGGCATCACGAATAAGAAGAGTGTCGAGGACTGGGTTTCGAAGTACATCGTCCAGTTTACGCCGAAGCTCGTGATTCCGCTGCACTTCGATTTCTTCTTCGGGCCCGTGAACCGCGAGCATATGCGGAGGTTGCCGGGTACGAACTACGAAAGCCTCGTGTCGGAGTCCGCGAAGGTTTCGCCGGGCACGAAGTTCCGGATGCCGAAGTTCGGCGAACGGATCACGATCGAATAGCGATTTGTTCTGGGACCTTCGCGGATATCGGATAAATATCCGATATCCGCGAAGGTCCGAAACATTAGTGTCCTACGATGATAAGTCCGCGCGCATGTCCTGCTCCCGGATCAGTCGTGTTCATCGCGTCGAAGAGTTTCTCGTACGGAACCCAGTAGGGTTGGTAGTACTTCCGGTCCGGATCGAGGATAAGGACGCGCTTTTTACGCGCATCGTACGCACCGATCGGAGCGATGTGCCCGACGTTGCCTTCCGGATCGCCGGTGAGGACGCTCTGGAGGACATTCACTAAAATAAAGTCGTTCGGATTCTTTTCGTTCGCGGTGAGGAGCTTATCGAGGCGTTTGAGTTCGGTCTTGGAGTCTTTGCCGTTAAAGCGATCGACGGTGACGGTATACGGGCCGCCGGGCTGAGACTCGAGGAGCGTCGTGAGGGTTTCTCCGAGTTCGTCGAGCTTGAAGCCCTTGCCCTTGGTGGCGACGTTTTTCTTATAGGTGGGAGAGAGTTTGAAAATTTCTTCGACGTCGACGTTCGATCCCGCGGCGGTGTTCCGGTCTTTCGCGAAAAGCCCGTTCAACACCATGATCGACGAGGCGACGCCGCAGGCCTTTTCGTTGTGCTGGGGGACGTAGTAGCCGATGAGTTTCCAAAAATCGGTTTTCGTCGCGCCCCGGAAGTAGGCCGCGTCTTCGGAGAGGGGGACCGCGGTCTTTCCGTACTTCGGTTTGTCCTTCGCGGCGAACGCGGAGGAACTTGCGAATAAGAGTAGAAGAAGTAGGGCGGAAACCCCGTTTCCAAATCGAACCCGAATCGGTAGCATCATGGTTAAGAGTTTAGAATGAACGCATCGTTTGGTCCATTTTTAGTGATTTCGATCGGACTTGGACTGGGGATGCTTCTCCGGCGTACGCGCCACTTTCCGCCCGCGGCGCCGAAGACCTTAAATGCCTACGTCATCGCAGTAGCGGTTCCGGCGCTCGTCCTGGCCCAGCTTCCATCCTTTCTCAGGGAGCTCGGCGCGCGGGTGGGTGGCATCGACGCGTCGCTGCTATTTCTACCGTTTATTCCGTGGCTGATCTTCGCGGGCGCGATCGCGTTTTTCGGACTGCTCTATCGCCGGGGTTTGATCCGGCGGGACCAGTGGGGGCTTCTCGCGCTGTCGGGGGGGCTCGGGAATACGGCGTTCGTCGGTTTTCCGCTGATCGAGGCGCTGCTCGGTCCGAAGAATTTACCGCCGGCCATTTTGCTCGACCAGCTCGGAACTTTTCTCGCCCTCTCGGTCGGCGGGACGCTTTGGATCTCTTACTTTCATAATGCTGGCGCGGCGAAATTTAATGGGTCGAAGTTTTTTCGGGAGCTTCTGCGGTTCCCGCCGTTCCTGGCGCTGCTCGCGGCCTTCGTGATCGAACCTCTCGGAGCGCTCCCGCCGATCTGGCAGGGCACGCTCGAAAAAATTTCGGCGACACTCGTACCGGTCGCGATGGTGAGTGTCGGTGCGCAGCTCACTTTAAGCCGTGAGAAGCTTCGGACGGAAGGGCGCGGAATTTTCTTCGGCTTAGGCTATAAGATGGTGCTCGCTCCCTTCCTGATCGGTCTGGCAGCGTATTTCGTCGTCGGGATGCGCGGCGACTATTTCTCGGTCGCGGTGCTTGAATCCGCAATGGCGCCGATGATTACGGCGACGGTCCTCGGCATTGAGGCGGGTTTCGCTCCCGATTTAGGAGCACTCATGCTCGGAGTGGGAATTCCGCTCTCGCTTGCAACCGTTCCCCTTTTACATTTCCTGATGAATCGCTAGAATAGGTACTTCATCGAGGCCTTCATGCCCTCGAAGATCGTCTGAGCGACGATAGCGTTATCCGCAATCGTCGCACCGCATGAAACCGGCGGAACGTGAATAAATCCGAACTTCGTCGGCGAAGTCGCTCCCCGATAGGTATGCGAGAGCCAGTAGGCGGTGTTATTGCAAACGTAACCGCCTGCATCCTTCGAACGAACGAGCTTCGCCTTACCGACTTGCTTCGAGTTCTTATAGAACGGAACCATCGGCGCATTGAAGGTGATGAACTTCGGCGCGTCCGCGATAATTTTCGTTCCGGATTTACGGAGAACCCCGGCGTTGTCGGCCGAACGAGTTTTGTCGAGATTCCGCGCCCGCGTTTCGAAATCGATTTCGCATCCACCTTCCCCGAGGCTCAGCACGAGATCGGGCTTCATCGCTCCGATGCATTCGAGGGCGACTTTCGCACCGCGATCGTATTCGACCGGCAGCACGCACGTCTTTACTTCGATTTTCCCAGCGGGGCCGGCGGCCTGTAGGAGCGTCGCGAGCTTCGCAATCACCGAAGCCGAATTATTTTCCTTCGCCCCACCGAACGGTTCGAACGCCGTCAGCACGATCTTCGATGCGAACGCCTGGGAACTGACGAAGAGGCCGAGAAGGGCGATGAAGCTTTTCATAGGCCCGAAACTATCACGAGGGCCGACGATGTTTCCAGCGGCGATGGGACCAGAGCCAGTAC
>JBBQMV010000108.1:0-8031 GCA_038329315.1 Bdellovibrionia bacterium
GTCGTGCCCGATCCGGCGAGGTCGGCCGTGCCGCAGGTGTCGGCGGTGATCGTGAAATTCGTCGTGTCGGTAATCGAGGGAGCGGAGCAGGTGGTCGCGGACGAGGTTCCCGAGTTCGTGAGTGTAAAGAGCTGCGTCCCCGAGTTCGATCCGACGTTCACGCTGCCGAAAGCGTTCGTGAGCGGGCTCCACGCGAGGGAGGCGGAAGTACCGGTGACGGTGATTTGGTTACTCGTCGTGGAAGCGGTTCCGCCAAAACTACACGTACGCGAAAGCGTCGTCGCGAGGGCGCCCGTCGTGGTCGGGTTCCCGCGGACGGTCACGGTACAAGTCGTGTTCGAGCCCGCGAGATCCGCCGTGCCGCAGGTGTCGGCGGTGATCGTGAAGTTCGTAGTGTCGACGATCGAAGGAGCGGAGCATCCGGTCGCCGGCGTTACTCCGGAGTTCGTGAGTGTAAAGACTTGGGTTCCCGAATTCGATCCGACGTTGACGCTTCCGAAGTTTTTCGTCAGCGGAGACCAGGCGAGGATCGGCAGGACGCCGTTCACGATGATTTGGTTCGCCGTCGTGGTGGGGGTTCCCCCGAAAGTACAAGCGCGGGAGAGGGTCGTGGTTTTAGAACCCGAGGTCGTCGGATTCCCGCGGATCGTCACGGTACAGCTACCGGTGAGTGCGATGAGATCACTCGTGCCACAGGTATCCGCCGTGATGGTGAAATTCGTGTTATCGGTCACCGCCGGCGCGGTACATCCCGTCGTGGAAGCGCTGCCGGTGTTTGAAAGCGTGAAGACGACGGTGCTGGAGTTCGCGCCGACATCGATATTTCCGAAGTCATTCGTCATCGGGCTCCACGCGAGGCTAGGCTGGATGGCGTTCGTGGTGAGGCCGTTCGTGGTGGTGGCGGGAGTGCCGCCCACGCTGCAGGTTCTGGAGAGGGTGGTCGATTTCGCCCCCGCGCTTTGGGGGCTGGCGCGGACGGTGATGGTGCACGAACCGGCTGCGAGGATGTCACTCGTTCCGCAGGTCTCACTCACGATCTGGAAATCCGTCGAATTCGAAAGCGCGGGCACGGAGCATCCCGAGGCGGTTTTGTTACCGACGTTCGAAAGCGTATAAACTTGGGAAGCCGACGTGCTGCCGGTGCTCACATTGCCGTAGTTATGGGTGAGGATGTCGAACGCCAAAACGGCCTGCCGACCTACGGTCGTCATCATATTGCTCGTCGTAGAAGCGGTTCCGCCGAAGGTGCACGTGCGAGAAAGCGTGGTGGCCTTCGACCCGAGCGTAGTGGGATTACTGCGAATGGTGACAGTACAGGTCGTGCTTGTGCCGGCGAGGTCGGCGGCTCCGCACGTATCCGCGGTGATCGTAAAATTCGTCGCATCCGTAATGGACGGAGCGGAGCACCCGGTGGCGGTCGCGGTGCCGGCATTCGTGAGCGTGAAAATTTGGGTGGCGGAGTTCGCGGCGACATCGACGTCGCCGAAGTCATAAGTAAGTGGGGTCCACGCGAGCGAGGGCTGAATTCCGGTGACGACGATCTGGTTTGCCGTAGTAGCGGCGAGTCCACCGAAGCTGCAGGTGCGGGAAAGCGTCGTGGTCTTCGCGCCCGGAGTCGTGGGGTTCCCGCGGATCGTCACGGTACAGGTCGTGCCCGATCCGGCGAGGTCGGCCGTGCCGCAGGTGTCGGCGGTCACCGTAAAATTCGTCGCATCGGTGATGGTCGGAGTGGAGCATCCGGTGGCGGACGCCGCACCCGAGTTCGTGAGCGTAAAGACTTGGGTGCCGGAATTCGATCCGACATTGATGCTCCCGAAATTTTTCGTCAATGGCGTCCACGCGAGGGAGGCGGCCGTGCCGGTGACGGTGATTTGGTTCGTCGTCGTAGAGGCGGCGCCGCCAAAGGTGCAGGTTCTTGAGAGGGTGGTGGATTTGGCGCCAACCGTCGTTGGGTTTCCTTGGACGGTGACGGTGCAGGTCCCGCTGGTCGCCGCGAGGTCTGCTGTTCCGCAGGTGTCGGCCGCGATCGTAAAATTCGTCGCATCCGTAATGGACGGAGCGGAGCACCCCGTGGCGGACGCTCCTCCAGTATTTGATAAAGTAAAAATCTGGGTAGCAGAGTTCGACCCGATGTTCACGCCGCCGAAGGCGTAAACGAGTGGAGTCCAGCCCAGAACCGGTACGGCTCCGTTTACGACGATTAAATTCGTGGTGGTAGCAACGACGCCACCCATGGTGCAGGTCCTCGAAAGCGTCGTTGCATGGGTGCCCGCGCTCGCCGGATTTGCCCGGACGCTCGCGAGGCAGCTACCGCCGGCGACGATGTCGTTCGTGCCGCAAGTACTTGCGACCAGAGTGAAGTTTGTGGCGTCTGTAATGGACGGAGCGGAGCATCCCGTGGCGGGGCTGTTCCCGGAATTACTGAACGTGAAATTGATCGGCGCGGAGTTTGATCCGACGTTGATGGTTCCGAAGTTGTTGGACATCGGATTTACGGTAAGGACGACTTCGATTCCATTTACGCGCAGGGAACTGCTGACGGTTTGGCTTTTCCCGGTGCTGTCCGCGCACGTTAAGGAAAGGTTGGATTGGATAACCCCACGCGCGCTGGGTTGGGTGGTCACGTTCACGCTGCAGCTCTGATCGTTATTCAGGATGCCGCAGGATGAAGTCCCGATTTGGAAATCGATGGCGTCCGAAAGAGTGGGGGTTGTGCAGGTGAGGGGTCCCGCTCCGAGGCCGCTGACCGTTTGGTTTACGAAAGTAACGGTTAGGGCGGAGGAGAGAGCGTGGACGGTGACATCTCCAAAATCGAACTGCGAAGGGGTGGCAACGAGAGTGGTGAATCCCACGTTCGAACTAAAGCCGCTCAGTTTCCTAATGTGGGACGAGCAGCCGGTGAGCGCGAGTGATCCGGCGACGAGCAGCCCAGTAATTCCCCTCGCAAGGCGCACCTGCAGGGGATTGGATGGAAAATAGTTAATTAATATATAATCTATTAACATTTATTAACTTAATTCTAGAATAGTCGCTTAATGAACTCAACTACTTTCCCGGCCTAAACCGTATTTCCTCACCTCCTCCGGCGCGCCTCAGATGGGTCAACGCAGACGCGCTTGAGCTTTGCGTTTCCATAATTTAGGCTCCGATATATTATTGGGTTCGGAAGTTTTTTAAACGGGCGGAATTGGACATTGAGGGTGGTCCGTCCTTGGCAGGTAGCGGAGAGAGGTCTTATGAAAATGTGCTCATTCCTGCTTTTATGCGCTTTGGCTGCCGCGGGAGTAGCGCCGGCAAGCGCGGATGTCCCGGAACCGTCTCCGACGCCGATTCACGCCCATTCGCGAGGCGCATCGGTTTCGAAAACCGTTCGCATGCGGCGCATCTTCATGCCCACACCGGGTAGCCGACAAATGCCGCCGGCCGGTTCAGCGGCAACGGGTGGCACGTCAGCGAGTCCAGGCGGCGCGCCGACTACTCCTTACGGAAGTCCGAACTAAACGGATATCGACTAGTTCCCCGCGTTCGCGACGACCGACGCCATGAACGTGTAGAACGAATCGATGTTCGCTTTAATGTTTGCGCTACCCACGGGATCGGAAACGGTCAGTTTACGGAGTGCTGCCACCATAGCGGGTTTACGATCGTTGAAGATCTTCGAAACGCGGGTATAAGCGTCGGGTGGGAAAAGGCCCTTCGGGAAGTTGTAGCGGGCTCCTCCACCCTGGCGCGCGCGGGCCCATCCGGCGAGATCGTAGTCGTACGGGAAAACCGTCCAGCTCGATTGGGTCTGGGCGACCTTCATGTTCCAAAGCGACATGGAACTGTTCGCAAGCGAGTATTGACTCGAAACGCGAAGGGACCAATCCGAATTGTCGATCAGCGCCTGAAAGAACAGGACTTTTAGAACTTCGTCCATGTCCATCGACTTAATCGTCTTGTTTAATTTCGCTGCCGGAGGTGCGGCCGCGGCGTCGGCCACCGCCGTTTCGACGGAATTAAAGATGTAGAAGCGCTCCGGACGTTTGAACCGGTAGTCGGCGGGAAGAATTTCCTTCATGTTCGTACGGTCGGCGAGCTCTTCCATGTCTTCCAAGAAAAAACCGTTCATCGCCACGCCAGCCGGCGCTTGGTATTCCGTCGTCGGCTCGATTGGGTAAGTGCCGGTGGCGCGATCGACGTAAAGGAACTGGGTCGAAGCGGTTCGAAAGCCCGGAATTTCGAGCATTGACTGGACCTTGTAAATCAACGCTTCTCGGGCTGGCTCGGCGCCGCCCCAAATTCGCGCGAATCCACCGCTCGCCCCGGTTTTCGCACTACAATGCGTGCCGATTCCGATTTTTTTCATGTGCGCGAAGAGGGTATTCTTTCGTGGGTCGACGTTTCCGAATGCGTCTTCGTCGCCCTTATCGAACGTCAGAGTTATTTTCGGGAACGGACATTCACTCAGCGACTGGCTCGTGTTTCCGCGAAGTTCGACGTTCACTTTCATCGAATGGGCGGCTTTGCTTCCGACGGTGTCAGTCCAGGTGAGGGTGCCGGGTACGCCCTTGAAGTTTGCGATTTCCGGAGGCGGCGCTTGGTTCGCCGGCGCGCGATGGGCCCAGAGGGTTTTGTAGTCGGTCGTCAAGGTGAAGACTGGAGTGACGCCGCCGACGTCGAAAATATTCCCGTCTCCCGAACTGGGTCGACGATCGCTCGCGAGCGATTCGACGCCCGGAGCGGAGGTGCATGCACTGACCAGAACGACACCGACACCAACGAGTAAGTTTTTAGTTTTCATAGCCCTAGAAGGATTGTGCCTGATCTATCGGAGAGCCCAATGAATTTCTGGGTTGAAGCATACTAGGAAAGGCAAAAGTGCCGAGATCGTCAATTTTCCAGCACTCGTTAGTTCAGGCACTTTTGGAGTTCGGTCCGAAGCTGAACGAGAACCTTCTGACCGCCCTTCAGGCGTTGGTATTGCGCAGTGGCCGCGGCGATGGTTTCTGGCGCGGCGTATTCCTTATCTTTGCCTTCGGCGGCTCCGCCGACGGCCGCGGATTGCTTGATACCTGCGAGTTGGTTTTGGATGTCCGAAACCCATCCACCTAAGCACGCAGAAAGCTTACACTTGTCTGCAATCGGAGCGACGGCTGGTGAAATCGCCTTCGGCTTATTATACGCAGCCCAGGCCTGAACCGGACAGGACGTGGTGTCCCAGGCGACGACGCCCGACATCGCGAACGGATAGTAGTCCATGTTCCGAGCGTCGCGGCGGAGTTGGTGAATGCCGGATTCTAGTTTCGTGAGATCGTAAACAGTCGTATCGAGACTATTTACGTAGTTCAGCATGCGGCTCAGGAGAAGATTTCGGTCCTTCTTTTCGATCACAGGGTTTGCGACCATCCCGAACGTGTTGTGCACGAGGGATTGAATTTTCCGTGGGATCGGCGAGCTTCCGCCCCAACCTTGAATATCGATGAGGAACTGGGCTTTTTCGTGATCCAAGGTGATCTTTAGATTTTGGATTGCGGCCGGCGAAGCTTTTCCGCTCTGAGCAGCGACTTGGTAGAAATTCACCGCATCGTTGTAATGGCCAATATGATCTTCGAGCCCTTTGACGTCGATCTGGGCTTGCTTCAGGCTCGGGAAGTCGTGGCCGTAAAGATTGATCAGCGATTCAATGCGGAAAAGGAGGGAGCGAATGTCTTCGTCCACACCTTTCGCTGGACCGAATCCGAGTTCGATCATTTTCGCGTAGTCGGTTCTTCCACCGTAGGTGGCGATCAGCGCGTTCAGCGCGTAGTCGATGCGCTTCACCGAGGAGGGAACATCCGCGCGAACATTCGCGGAGCCGAAAATGGACAGAGCCGAAAGAACTGCGACAGCGGCGGTGGAAAATTTCATACGCCCTGTCTATCACGCACTGCGTTATTTGTCGCATTTATCTTTTTCAGGATTCGCATAGAGCTTTAAAAAATATTTCCAAGCGGCGCGTGCATTTCCGTCCGATGGACCGTGATTAGACCGCTTTTTAGAGTAGGCTCGAAGCGAAATCCCAGTTCGCCGCTTTCGTCGAAAGATCGTACTCGAGGCGCTTCAGGAAGCCGTTGCCCGCTTTCGGATCGCGTCCGTCTTCAAGCAAGCCGTCTGGTCTGACGAGATCGGATTGCTTATGGCCGTGGTGGCTGATGCGGTTATGCATGTCGTTCCGGATGAAGTCGGCGACCTTCGCATTGCCTTCGCAGAAGACGAGCATTTCGGAGTTCAAGCTCGCCGAGCGTGGGTCGACGTTATAGGTACCGACTGCGAAGTCGTTCTTGCCGAAGACGAAAGTCTTCGAGTGAATCCCGAAAACGGCGTGCTTGACGACGCGCTGACCGTCGACGGTGACGAAGTCGTCGGTGTCGACGGGGAGACGGCCGGAGTAGCTGTACATCTTCGCGTCGGAGAACAGTTTATAGTAGCCTTTGACGTTCGTGTCGAAACTCGCGGCTACGTAGAATGCATCTGTTGATGCGAGGCTGTTCGTCAGAAGTTCGCCTTCGACACCATTTTTGTTCAGGAAGCTCAGAAGATCTTGGCCTTCGCCCTTTTTCACAATGAAATAGGGAGATTCGATCGAAAGGAGTTCGCCGCGTGCCATTTTTCGCATGCGCGAGAAAAGTACCGGAGTTACTCCGCGGGTCTTTGCAGTTTGAAGTCCGGGGGCGTCCGTCGCGAAGACGAGATTTTCGCAGGAGCCGGTCGAACCGGCATTCACGCCTTCGGCAAGAACGCGGTCGCCAACTTCTTGAATCGAAGCGCGGTACTTCACGTCTTCAGCGGTTTGGACGAAGAAGTTGCGAGCGACCCGAAGCTTCTCAATTCCTTCTCTAAAGGCATTCAAATCAAGAATATTGTAACGCTGTTTTCCGGTGAAAACGCCCCGATACAGAGGCTTGGGCATCACGGGGTTCGCCGCTTTAGGGACGACGGTGATGCTCGAAGCGTTCCAGTAGCGGCTGAAAGTATCGTCCATCGCGGCGGCCATCGGGCCCTTTACGAAGATATCGCGATCGCGGAAGTTATAAGTTTTGCTGAGATCGAAATACTCGTCGGCGATGTTCCGGCTGCCCGTGATCGATTCTTGGCCGTCGACCGAGTCGACGGAGAGAAGTTTCCGGTGATCGCGGAACTGGGCGTCTTTGAAGCTGCCCATGAAACGTCCATCGACCCACTTGGCCGGGCTCTTGAGGTCGCCGAGAAGCTCGGCCGTATTGTAGTATTTTACGGTGATGCCGTGATCTTTGAATGCGCGGATGTAGTAGGCGTCCATCTTCAGAACGGTCGCAGACGCATCGAGGATGATGCGGACTTCGAACGGCTTTCCCGCCTTGGTCATCGCATCTTTTTTCGCGACGAGAGCCTGGGCCAGCAACCGGCCAGCTTCGTCAGCGTTGTAGATGAAGTATTCGACGTCGATCCGCGACTGGGCGCGATCGATCATCTCGAAACGTTTTTGGAGAGCGGCGACTCCGTGATTGATGACTTCAACGGTGTTCCCTTCGCCCTTCATGCGGGTGACTTTCGGAAATGCATCCGCAAAAGCCGAGAACGAGAACAGGGTGAGACCCAGCATGGACAGCACTTGAAGGTTACGCATTGCCGTAGAAAATACAGTACCGGACCATTTCGATCAAGTATATTTTGACACACCCCCTGTCTCTATTATAGATAGAGGAAGGGCCCTCTTAACATATTGAAAAGTAACATAATTTATACAAGCGGCCCGACCGTCACCGCCCAAAGTGGTCGATCCTATCCGAGTTTGAGGACCGGATGCCGCCGCGAAAGGCGGGGCCGTCATGACCTGATTCCAAAGAATCGGTCGGCCGAGGTGTGCTACTTTCGGGGCTTGAAAGCCCTCCTGCGTCTCGCCCTCCCGACCTCTGCCATGTTCCTCGGTATTATGCTCATGGGTCTGGTGGACATGCTTTTCGTCGGGAAGCTCGGCCCCGCCGCGCTCGGCGGCCTCGGACTCGGGAATTCGATTTTCTCGTGGATCCT
>JBBQMV010000109.1:0-8022 GCA_038329315.1 Bdellovibrionia bacterium
TCCACCAAAAGTAAAAAAGAGTGGGCACTTCGCCCGCTCTTTTTTACTTTTGGTGGGACATATCCAATCTACTCCACATTCGAGGGACGATTCTTCCGTCTATGTTTCGGCTTTTTCTTCGGTGTCGATTCTACTGACTTCTTTTCTGTCGTCGAGTCTACCGGCGGCTTGCCCATGAACATGTTTCCAATGTTCGTTGGGATGTCTTGGATGATGCTACTCACGTCGTCCACGCTTGGGCTAGAGTGCCGCTTCACTTCGTCTACAGTGAGTGGATCCGGCAGACCTTCGGGCGATCTCGCGAAAGGCTTCGGCCAGACGCCACGGTACGGAGGCACGGAATCTTTCGGGATAATTTCGAATGTCCGTAGAGCTCGGACAATGTCGAAACCGATCGAGACGAAAAAGTTGTTGTAATTAGTGGCACGGTCGACGCCGAGGCCGAAATTCAGGAAGTACGGATTAGCTTGAAGCGCAGTGGTGAAATGAAGGCGATTCGGTTCCTCTGCGATCCGGGAGGTTTCGTAATAGGTTCCACCCGACGCGGACAACTTCAGGTGATCATACTGACCGAAAATATAGGAGACCCCAAGGCGCGGTTGGAACGTGAATCCGTCGCCGACCGTGATGCTTTGGTCTCGCAAAAGACCGGTATCGCGGGTCGAACCCACCGCGAGAATCGCAAACCCGGCGGCGAAAAACCGATTCGGAATCCAACCTACCCCAGTTGTGAAAATCATTGGGTTTCGGATCGGCTGAGCGAATCCAGGCATATCCGGCGAACCCGATCCGAGAATCGTCCCGCCGATTTCTTGTGGCGGCGAATAGCTCGCGCCAATCAAAAAATGATTCTTGATGTGATAAATCGCGCCGAATTTATAGGAGAGGTCCGTCGCGCCGTACCCGTTATCGTCGATCTCCCGGATGGCGTGATCTACTTCGGCGCTAAATGCGACGCTCAGGCGCTTGTGAAGCATCAAATGGGAAATCGAAAAGCGAACTTGCTTCAGCGAAACTTCGTACGAAGACGTGCGCCCCGTATTCTTGCTGATGTAATCGCCGCCCTCGAAGTTCGGGGTGTAAAACGTAACCGCATACCCCCAGTTGCCCGGCGTGACGGTCAGGCCCCACTGATTACTGCGAACCTTTCGCTGGCCGATACCGGTGATCGTCCGATCTTCCATCGCGTTCGAGTTAATCTGGGCGGTCACGCTTCCCATCGTCATCGTCAAGCCGGCCGGATTCGATTCGATCGAACTAATACTGTCTGGAATGGCGACCGTCGCGCCCGCCATTCCGATCGTTTCGTTATCTCCGCGAACCGTCGTTCCAAAGCCGGAGTAAGCGCGAGTTCGTATATTGTAAGGAAGCGGATCGGCCGCATAGGCGCCGATCATATTGACGAAAAGGAGCGAAAGAAGGAGCCGAAAAGCCCGAGACGGGATCACCGTCCTAGTCTTCTAGAGCCGGGCGCCCTTGGCAAGATGTCAGTTCGGCGCGGTTTTCACCTGTCGACGAACCAAGCGGGCACAGGAAAGAAACCGGCGTAGGGTTTGGACGCTTTGCTGGCCCGATAGGTAGAGAAGAAGAAGGAACAACGCGAGCCCGATCCACTCGGAAGATGTCGTCGAAGTCGGATCCGCAGCGATGACCGTGAAGGCATTATCGTTCGTGAGCGAGTCGATCCCCTGCATGATCAGAAAAAATACCGCACCGGCCAACGCGGTTAGATGCCGCGTCCGCATTTGCATACGCTCAAGGTCTTCATCGGCATTTGCAATCACCCAATGCCAGTCCTCGTCCGGCCAAACGAGTTCCTTTTCCATCGCGGCGCAAACTTCGATTCTCCACTCGGCTTCGCGCGCGGCTTGGCCAAGAGTCATCCCGAATCCACCCCGACGAAACGCATCCGGAACTCCGGAGAGGACTTGGGATCCCAAGAAATAGAGAGAATAGAGAACCGGAAAAATCAGGAGAATCCAGTCCTGATAGCTCCGGAAAACGCGCGGCAGAATTCCGAAATTCACCATCAAGATAACGAACGCGACAGTTATGACCGGCGCTAAAAAGCACCAAATGAAAACCGAAAGCATCCGGCGGTTCACATCGAGGCGATCTTTTTGGTGAGCTGCCTGAACGAATTCGAGGTAGCGACTATAGGTCGACCGACGCCGCTCTTGAAGGGCAGCGCCCGTAAGGCTCGTGATCGGACTCAGGGGTGCCGCGGCGGTTTGGCTCATTACCCTTAAAGGATAGACGGGTTCTCGCTAGGTCGCAATCGCTTCGCGTAGGCGGATTATAGAACGGGCCCGCCCGGACTCCTCATCAATCTCGATAATCACGCAACCATAGCCGCCCGGACCTTCGGCGGCCTCGTATTTTACCGGCCGACGAGTGAGGAACTTCTGGATTGAGAGCTCCTTTTTTACGCCAATCACGGAGTCGTAACAGCCGCTCATCCCGACATCGGTAATCGCGGCGGTTCCGTTTGGCAGAATCCGTTCATCGGCGGTTTGGACGTGGGAATGGCTGCCGACGACTGCACTTGCGCGTCCATCCAGAAAGTTCGCCAAAGCCTGCTTCTCGCTCGTCGCTTCGGCGTGCACATCGACCAGGATCGCGGCCACTCCAAGGTCGTTAAATTTTCCGACTTCTCGATCGGCGGCCCGAAATGGGCAATCGAGCGTATCCATGAACACGCGTCCCATCACTTGCACGACCGCGAGCTGGAGCACCTTCCCATTCGCGCGCTTCCGACGCGTCGATTCGACGACGGTCGACCCACGTCCCGGAACCTTGTGGGCCGGGTGCTCGGGATAGTTCGCCGGGCGAATCAACCGAGTCGTCGTCGACATGTACGGGATGATCGTCTTCTGATCCCAAGCATGGTTTCCAGTGGTGATCACATCGACACCGGCTTCGAAAAGCTCGTCGGCCATTTCGGGTGAAATGCCGTAACCGTGGGTGACATTCTCACCATTTAAAACGACAAAATCGATGGCGTGGAGGGGGACGAGTTTCCGGATGGCGAGCTTAACCGCCTCGCGTCCGGGCTTCGCGTAGACGTCGCCAAAATACAAAACTTTCACGGGAAAAATCTCAGTTCTAATCGGCTGATGTTAGAGGACTACCGCGCCGACCGATCGCCCGCCCTTCACTTCTCCGATGGCCGGGGGGACGGCAAGAAAAAAGAGCAAACGCCTAGGGCAAAAGACTAGAGCTTAACGCCGGCAGAAGCCACCGCGGTCCGTAGATCCGTAATGACCACGTCCATTCGGGCGTCCCACTCCTCTTGAGGTACCGGTTCGTTCAAAAGCTGGAAATCAAAACCAAACCCGATACGGCTCGCTCCGCCTGACTGAGTGAGGAACCGGTCGTAAAACCCTGCACCCATCCCGATCCGTTCTCCGGAAACTCCGAATACTACTCCGGGAATGATGATCGCATCGAAGTCAAAAGGATCAACCGGTGGGAGGTCGGTACGAGGCTCGGGGTTTCCAAAGACACCCTTCACCCAATCATTCGGAGTCATCGGGATCGCGAAATCCATTTCGCAGTTAAACCGGTCAATCACACGCGGAAATGCGAAATGGGTTTTCGCAAACGCCGGATCTTTCATCAGTCCGGTCGGATCAATTTCGCCAATTCCCGTCGTTCCGAGTGGGCGATACATTCCGATAACGGCGAGCTTAGATGAGTTCTTCGTCAACCAAGTCGCTAAGTTCATAACCCCGCGCGCGGAACAAACGGCGATATCTTCTACGCTTAGGTTCTTCCGAAGTTCAGCGATATATCGGCGAAGTTCATTCACGGCGGTACCCGTCCAAGAAAGAGATTAAGCCTTGAGAGCGCTATCGACCCAACTTTGGAGCTGCTGAACTTTAGCGGAAAGCTCGCCTTGGTGTTCCTGAATTTTTCGTTTCGCTTCGACGTAATCTTCAGCCACATCGAAAAGAGCGAGGAGCGCCGCCAAGTGCGGAGCATTCGCATTTTTCACACGCTTCTCCGATGCGGAAAGCCGCTCAAGTACGAGGGCCGTAACTTCTTCCACAAGCTTCGGATCCGCTTGCGTCTTCAGCACGATTTTTTGGCCCATTAATGGAATTTCGATCACGTGGTTCTTCCCCGCCATGTGTAGAGGTTACCGACTTCGTGAATAAAAAGCGCCAGGAAAACGAAAAGCAAAACCCAGAGAATCAGCTTTCGTTTATTCACACCGACTCGACGATAATAGCGATCCCCTGACCGCCGCCGATACAAGCCGTTCCGAGTCCATAACGCTTCCCCCGCCGTTTCAGTGCGTAAAGCAAATGAGTCATGATTCGTGCGCCACTGGCCGCGAGCGGATGACCGATGGCGATCGCCCCCCCATCTAAATTCAGCTTTTCCCGATCCATTTCGAGTTCGCGCTCAACCGCTATCGCCTGCGGTGCAAACGCTTCGTTTACTTCGATCAGATCCATGTCGGAGAGTTTTAATCCGGCGCGCTTCAACGCCATTCGCGAGGCACCTGCCGGGCCGATCCCCATGATCTTCGGGTCGCAACCGACGACACCGTAAGCGACCATCCTTCCGAGCACTTTCCAGTTTTCTTGTTTCGCGCGCGATTCTGTCGCGACGACAAGGGAACAGGCGCCGTCGACGATTCCGGAGGAAACCCCGGCAGTGACGATACCATCCTTCTTAAAAATCGGCTTGAGCTTTTGGAGCGCTTCGATCGTCGTTTGGGGGCGGGCGTGCTCGTCGAGCGAGAATTCGACGGTATTGCCTTTTTTATCGGTGATCGGGAATGGCGCGATTTCGTCTTTATATCCGCCGGCGGCGAGCGCAGCCTTCGCGAGCGTCTGAGAACGAAGCGCGAATAGATCGGAATCTTCGCGCGAGATTTTGTACATCTCGGCCAGATTTTCCGCGGTTATTGCCATGGGAGCTCCGGTGTAGCGATCGGTCAAGGCTTCGACCATCGTGTCTACCATCTCGTGGTTTCCCATGCGGAGGCCCCAGCGCGCGCCGCGGACCGCGTACGGACTCATACTCATATTTTCGATACCACCCACGAGCGCGACTTGGGTATCCCCCGCGCACATCTGTTGGTGGGCTTCGATGATTGCTTGGAATCCGGAGCCGCAAAGACGGTTTAATCCGAGTGCCGGAATTTCAATCGGGATACCGGCGTGCAAGCCGATGTGCCGTGGCGAGTAGATCGAGTCTCCCGCCGACTGTAGAACGTTTCCGTAAATCACGTGGTCGATCTGATCCGGCCGAACGCCTGACTGAGCGAGGGCCGCCTTCGCGGAATGGATCCCGAGCTGGGTCGGAGAAATATCCTTCAGGCTACCGCCGTTCGCACCGAATGGAGTCCGCTTCGCACCAACAAAAACGAGTGATTCTTTCATCGCTCTATCCAATCAGGTTCCGAGGACGACATAAAGAGGAGAAGAGGCGTCAAAAAAATGACAGCGTGACGTACTTAAATCCCGATTTGGCCTTCTGCGAAAGGCCTGGCAAAATAGGGGAAGGAGGGCAACGGAATGCCCAATGAAGTAGCCGGCGTTCAAACGGAAGATCTCCGTCTCAAGAACGTTCGCACCCAGATGAAAAATCGTCACGAATCGGAACTCCGCGACATCGAAGCGCGGAATGGAACCGAAACGCAACGGCTCATCGAAAATCATGCGGCTCAGCTCGGCGAGCTGAAAAACGCTTACGACGTCCAAATTTCTCAGGAAGCCGAACACCTCGAAGACCGCCTCAGCCAAGTGCGCGCAGGGAATGCCGATCGCGTGGCGATGGAAAAACACGCGGGTGACCAAGAAGTCGAAAAAGTTCAAAAAGCGAATCAGGACAAGATCGAAGAATACCGCAAAAACGGAGAAGCGAAGCTTCAGAACGTCCGTAAGGACCTTCAACTCCAAGCGGAAGTACTCCACAACCAAGAAAAAGAAGAAGCGCGTCGCGCGAACTTCGTCGCCCGCAATTCTAAAACGAAAGAGAATGGCTAAGGAGGCCTGAGTATGAGTTCTTACACGGACCCGAAGAATGCCCAAAGATCGATGAACCCACCGACTGCCGAAGCGGCTACTGGTAAAGACGCACCCATTAAGGTCGATGGTTTCGGCCAAGTGATCGCCCTTCTCGAAGTGGCCGATGACTCGTTCCGAGAATCGCTGATCAATCGAATCGCGGCGAAGGATCCTCACCTCGCCCGCCAGATCCGCGCGACGCTTTCTCGGAACTAAGCACTTTCCTCGGAAAAACGGCTAGGTTTTAGACGGCTGTAAATCTTAGAAAATGTGTCTTTTCGGACGCATGCGAACAGAATCGCGGACTTAGTGGGCGCCGGTCTGGCAGCCCCTTTGCATTTATTAACTGCAAGCAATCTGCGCTGGGGGATTTATGGAAAAGATTATTTACGAATTAAGGCCTTTCTTCTTCATCCTCATCGGACTCGTTGCCGCGATGGCGAACCCAGACCGGTTAACCGTCATTTCTTCGCTGATTTTAATCGTCGCCTCGGCGCACATCGTCCGTAACCGGATGAAACACCGCGCTTGGCTCGCAACTCCTTAATTTAAAATAACACCATAGCGCAATCCACGCGTACTGACGCGAAGGCGAGGGAAACTTAGGATTTCCATCGCACGCCAAAGGATCAGCGCACCGGCTAGAACAACATCGGCCCTACCGGGTTCCATTCCAGGTAGGGTTTTTCTTTCGTCCACCGACCGCCACTTGAGCTCCTCTACGAGGCGATGGATATCACCCCGAGTGAGTTCCGTTCCGTCGATCAAGGCCGCATCATAGTTCGGAAGGCCGAGCTGGACCTGGGCGAGCGTCACTACCGTACCGGCGACGCCGACGAGCTCGGTGTTCGCGGGGATCGATTCTCGCCAAGAGCGGGCAACCTCGAACGCACGATCGATCGCCGCACGAGCGGCCCAGAACTCCGTGTCGGTGACGGGATTCGATTTTAGAAACCGTTCGGTGAAACGCACGGACCCCACCTGAAGACTCAAGCCGCGGTCGATCGAACGAAACTCCGTCGAGCCGCCACCGATATCGATCACCGCCGAACAGCCAGGATCCATACCGGGGAGAAGCCCGCCCAAAAACATCGACTTCGCCTCTTCGTCTCCGGAGATTGTCCGGAAGACGAGTCCCGTTTCGCGCGTCACCGTGGAGAAAAACTCGGCGCCGTTTTCGGCGTCACGCGCAGTCGCGGTCGCCACGCAAATCACGTCGGAAGGCTTTACCCCCAGTCCAGCCACCTTCGCGGCATACCCGCGCAAACACCCCATCGTGCGGGCGACGGCATCCGGGTGAAGGCGCTTCGTTTGGTCGACACCCTGGCCGAGGCGAACCATTGTCGTCTGATCGTGGATTACCGAACAAACGACTCCCCCCTCGACGTCTGCGACGAGAAGGAGCGCCGTATTCGTACCGAGATCGATCGAAGCTTTACGCATCTGGTGCTTACGAATTAGTGAAAGAGGCCCTTCAAGAGCTTCTTACCGACATCCTTAGCCGCGTCCGTTGCTTTCGATTTCGCAGCATCGGTAGCGCCACGTTTCGTGTTTTCCAGGGCAACCTTCACGAAGTGTTCCGGCACCTTGCCATAGCTCGGGCACGGCGTGGTGTACTTGCAGGCCACCGAAACCGGAATCACGACCGGATTTGCGCCTTCGGCCAGTGCCGACGGGACATTGATCCCGCTGACTTCAAAACCAACGTCGCGCGCTTTCGTAAGGTTATAGGTATCGATGATCTCCCACTCGGCCTTTAGCTCCTGGTCGATCAGGCCGACCTCCGTGGTTCCCCGAAGGTCGAGGCCCTGATTCTTCATCGCCTTCGCATTAAAGTCCGGTGCCGAGAAATGACCGCCCGAAATCGTGAACGAAGTCGCGATGAATTCGTACTTCGACGAGCCTTCCGGTAGGGATTTGATCTGCTTGCCCTTCGCGGCCGGGATTTTATCCGCGACCTTATCGAGCGCCTTATTTACGGCATCGCTCGCCATCTTCG
>JBBQMV010000110.1:0-7873 GCA_038329315.1 Bdellovibrionia bacterium
GGCCATTCGGAGTTTTCTGAAATACGCTCGCCGCGAGAACTGGATCTCGCGCGACATCGGCGTGCTCGTCCCGTCGCCAAAGACCGAGAAGCACCTTCCGAAATTTTTACGGATCGAGGAAGCGAAGGAACTCATCGAGGCGCCCGACTCCGCGACGGTACTTGGCCGACGCGATCGCGCGATTTTCGAGCTGATTTATGGCTCGGGACTGCGCGTAAGTGAAGCGGTCGGGCTCGATGTTTCAGGCCTGGATCTCGCCGGTGGATGGGTTCGCGTGCTTGGAAAGGGATCGAAGGAAAGAACCATTCCGATTTCGCCAGCCGCGATCGAAGCGATCGAAGCGATGCTGAGTGATCGAGTCGCGGGGACGCACGTTCCCTTATTCACGAATTTTCGGGGGGGGCGGCTGACCCCACGAAGCGTGGCCCGGATTCTCGCGAAACACCTCGTACGAATCGCGGCCAGCCGTACGATTTCGCCCCACGGCTTGCGCCATTCGTTCGCCACCCATCTTCTCGCGGCCGGCGCGGATTTAAGGGGAATTCAGGAACTCCTCGGCCACGTCCAGCTCTCCACGACTCAGCGCTATACGCACGTCGACCTCGGTGGTTTGGTGGATGAATACCGCGCGGCGCATCCTCTGGAAAAGGCGCGGAAGCTACGGTAACGTTTCCCGACACCTCATGGATTGGCTCGTCGATTTCCTCCTTAATTTTTACGGCCCTACGCCCTACTTGCTGATCTTCGGCATTTTGCTTCTGTGCGGGTTCGGATTGCCGGTTCCGGAAGACGTGACTTTGTTCGCGGGGGGGCTCCTCGCGTACTACGGCGTTTGCGACCTTTGGTTGATGATCGCCGTTTGCTTTCTCGGTGTGATGCTCGGCGATTCGCTCATGTGGTTCGTCGGCCGCCACTTTGGTCGCAAAATTTTGAAAAAGCCGTTCTTCCATCGACTCCTTCCGGATGAACGAATCGCGCTCGCTTCTCAGAAATTGAACAACAAGGGCTCGAAGCGGATGCTCTTCTTCGGCCGTTTTATGCCGGGGCTTCGGGCACCGATTTTCTTCACTTCGGGTCTCCTCCACGTTCCGTTCATGCGTTTCTTCGCGATGGATGGACTCGCGGCCATGATCAGCGTCCCGCTCTTCGTCGGATCGGTCTACTACTTCGGCGACGAACTCGATTCAGTCGTGCGCTGGATTAAGAAAGTCGAGCACGGAATCATCTTCGTGATCGTCGGAGCCGCTCTTTTCCTCGGTTTCCGGTGGTGGCGTTCGCATCGAGCAAAAGCGGGAACGGCCGCATGATTCGTCGCCTTGCCCTCATGCTTGGATTAACTCTCTCCGGTTGTTTTTCTCAAACAAACCCCATCGTAGCGCCGAAAGCTCCGGAAGGAGCCGTCCTAACAGCGGTTGGCGAACAAGCGACGAAAACCGCTATTTTCGATCTCTGCGGGAAGATGGATAGATCGCTTAAACCCTACGCGTGGAATCTGAAAACCTGCGAAGGAATCCATTGGCGCTCGGACCGCGTTTCGGAAGAGGGACGTCCGCTCATTTACGCCGAATTCGGCGAGCCGACGAACCCGAATAAGACTTTAATTCTCGCGATGGTCCACCCGGACGAGGTCACCCCCCTTTACATCGTTTTCAAGCTCGCACAGTACTTCCGCGAACATGAATCGGAGTTGAAAAATTCTCACGTCATCCTCGCGCCGTTTGTGAACCCGGACGGTTTTTTTCATTCGCCGCGTATTCGGATGAACGCCCGAGGCGTCGACGTGAATCGGAACTTCGATACCCCGCTCTGGCGCCAGAAGGCTCTGAAAGAATGGAACACGACTCTTCGGAAGAATCCGCGGCGCTTTCCGGGGAACGAACCGAGTTCCGAAGCGGAGACTAAATTCCAAGTCGATTTGATCGATCGGTACCATCCGACAAAGATCCTTTCGATTCATGCGCCGCTGAACGTAATGGACTACGACGGTCCGACGAGCCTTACCCTCGATCGTTTTGAAAAGGAATACGTACACGAGTGCTATCAGCTTCGGAATCGGCTGCGTGCGAAGTCGACCGGCTACTTCCCGGGTTCGCTTGGAAATTACGCGGGGGTCGAACGCGGAATCCCGACGGTAACCCTCGAACTTCCGAGTGCAAACCCGAAATCGGCGGATGCATTCTGGAAAAAGTTTCAGCCGGGGATTCACTCGATGGTGGATTTCAAATTTGACAACGCCGACAAAAAACTCCTCAAGTCGACCGAAGATCGATGACGCGCTTTAGCTTCCCCGTCCGAGCATTTTTCGCCAGGCCCGCAAGGGGAGCAAACTCGATCCTCAAAGGATGGATTTTTCCCGCCAGAGCCTCGCTATCAAGAGCGGGTCGTTCCGCGAGAAGTCGCTCACGCATTTTCGCAATAAGGCTCGTCCGATTTGGTAAAGCGGAGTCGGCACCCACCGAAATAATGAGCTTCATTTCATCGCGCCGATCGAAATGGGAAATCACGATTTGAAAGGCGAAGCCTTTTTCTGAAGTTTCACCCGAAAGTACCGACTCTAAAATCTTCCGCGCATCTTCGTAATAAAGTGAAATCGGTCCCACTCGAGCGGCTTCGCCCGCACGCCCGAGAAGCAAAAATTTCCGATCGGAATCCAGTGTTTTTTCGTCCACCCACTCCGCGATATCGCCGGCTGGGTAACGGATAATCGGAACGAGGCTCCGAGTGAGGTTCGTGAATAGCACTCGACCCGGTCGCCCGGTCTCTTCGATCACTTCACCACTTTCTTCATCTACGATCTCAAACAGAGTTTCTTTCCCGAATGCCCGATGTTCACCGGGGAGGCAGCCAGGATCGGCAAATCCGAGGGGCCCCGCATCCACACTCGCATATCCGATCGATTGGAGGGTGACGCCCGGAAAGACTTCCTGAAGCCGGGAGCGTTGGTCCTCGTACATCCCCTCGCCACCAAAAAGAATTTTTCGTGGACGGACCTCTCCGTAGTTTTTTTGATTTGCGGCATACTCCTCCGCGAGGGTCAGCATACTCGTCGGAACTCCAGCCCACACGTCGATACCGAGTTCGGCGACCGTTTTTAGAACTTCTTGGGGAGACATGCCACCCCCCATCGGGAACTGCAAACCGGGTTCCACGGCAAGTTCGATGGATTTCATAATAAAAATAAAGGACGCGTAAAGTTCCCCGGCATAAAAGAGATTCGCGATTCGATCACCACGGCGAAGGCCACCGGCCGTCATACCCCGGCCAAACGTCCGGGTGAAGGCGTCCCATTCCGCCTGGCTAAATATCGAAAACTTCGGGCTTCCGGTGGTTCCGCCGCTCTTAAAGACAATTCCGTCCTGGGCCGGAGCAGTGATGACCTGATTCCCGGATATCCCGTTTGCGGCCCAGAACTTTTCTTGGTCGATGAAGGGGACATCCGACCACTGGAGAGACTCACCGCCCGGCAGCGATGAATAAAGGTCCCGGTAAAATGGGGAAAGACGCCGAGCAAACTTCACCAGTTCAAGCGGCCCAAAAATTTTCATGACTTTCGGCCTCGTTCGTCCACGACGCGAATCAGTTTACCGCTCCCGCCCGTTCGTTCGAACGCCTCGAGCGGCACGCTACAAACCAAAACCTCTAAAGCCCGATCCTGGAGGACGGCCTCAGATAAATCATGATCGGAGTCTAAAAGTGCTTGGCGAACAGTATGGGGATCCAGATGTGAGGAGTCGACGATAGTGACGATGATCTGCTCACGCGCGGCTCCCTTTGTTGCGGGAATCCGAACTTGAAATTCATGGGGATACTCAAAGCGTTCTTGAAGCGTCCTTTGAAACCTTTGGAAATTGAGAAACGTCGCTCCTACTCGAAATACGTCGCCGTGCCGACCGAGAAGTTCGTAACGGGGTTGGGTACGTCCACAGGGACAGGGCTCAAGAACTTCCCGTACCGTATCTCCAATTTCGTACCGTCGAATGGCTTGCCCACGCCGGCGTTTCACCGTGACGAGTAGGCGCCCGGGCTCACCCTGCCGAACCGGAAAATCCCGCTCAAACTCAACGACCTCAAGATCATGAAGTCCCGAATGAAGGTGATGCACACTCCCTGGACAATACTCGCACTGGAAACCCAATGGTCCGGCATCGACGCTGCCATAACTCGCCGACCGAATCGTTTCGATTCCGAATTTTTCTTGAAAGTGCTTACGCTGAAGATCGTGAAAATGTTCGCCACCATAAAATATCTTTTTAACCCCACCGTACTTCGCCAGAGCCTCGCCTTCCTCGGAGAAGAGTTGGGTAATCGATGATGGCATTCCCAGAAGTGTATTCACCCGATGCTCAACAATAACCTCCCGAATAAAAGAAAGATCGGGATGGGCCGACATCGGAAACTGAACGGCGCGAAGCTTTTCTAAAATCGAGAAGAAGCTGAGAAACCCGCCATAGAGTCCGCCCCCGAAAAATAGGTTCATACAACGATCGCGACCCGGATCGAGTCCGGCGGCACGCAGACCCTCGGCCGCGAACTCCATCTGGGTGTGGTAGTCCTCGTACGTAAAAACTGAAATCTTAGCCTTTCCGCTGCTACCGCCACTTTTAAAATACAGATCCGCTCCACCCTCCGGAATAGGAAGAGACTGGAAACCTTCTTTCGTTAAAATCGGAACCGTCGGTTCCTTGCTCGGAGTGGAAACCGGTGGAATATCCAGTTCCCCGAGTCGCGAAAGACTTCCCGCCAGCCCGCCCGCCTGAAAACTCAAACGACGGGCATACCGCGCCAGTGCATAGACTCCGTCGTGCGGTTCACCGAGGTAACTCTCTAGCATTCGTCCGGGCGGAGTCGTTCGCAGAACTCCGGCCTGCGCCAGCTTACCCGTGAGCTCCCCATATTCCGCACGATCGCAGAGGAGACCGGCGGTCTGGAGGTAGTTCCTTAACGGCCGGAGGGTTTCCACGATTTTTTCACGTGCAAGAGGCTTTACCCAGACGGTCCGAAAGAGTGGAGAGGCGCGAAGGCCACTTTTTCGTTCTAAGATGACCCGCGCATTCTCATTCGCAAAGACTTGAGTCAATCCGAGGCACGCTTCTTCACGAGCCAACTCGAGGGTCGCCGTGATTTCCGCCTGCTCCATCTCTCCTGGCTGAATCTGGGGAATTTTTCTCGATTCTTCAGTCATCAGCTTAAAAAGAGATTCCGCCATCTCCTCTAAAGATGGCCCATGGCCAGATGACGTTTCAAAATAGACCACCTGAGGTGAAGAACAGGCCTGCTGTTCGATCAAGCATGCCTCTCGAGCGATCGCTCGGAGACCATCGGAAAGAAGAGCCACATCCTGGAGCGCCGATTTCGAGACATACGCGAACGAAATTTTTGGTCCCCAATCCACAAATCGGGCATGCGCCGGTGCGAGCTTCCGAACGCCTTCTATCCCATCTTCCCCGCCCCAAGCGGCGATACCATCGGCTTCCCGAAAGACCTTCTCCAGTCTAGATGGCTCATCCGATCCGATTCGCGCGGCATAAATATAGTTCGAGAGTCGTCCGGTGGGGTCGTGCTCGGCCAAACGTCGAAGTAAGAGCAGTGGAAAATCTCCATCGCCACGACTGAGCTTCAAAAAACCGACGTTCGATACGAGCAAACCTTCGATCATGCTCAATACGCCAACACTGAATGCATTTGCGGAAGCGACGTGCACCAGAAACCCCAGGGGTGCCCAGGCTTCGAAAATTTCGGACCGGGGATCTTCACGTCTCGGATCCAAGGGATCTCTCGCTTCGGGCGCCCCTCCTTGGAGTTCCCGTCGGATTTTCAACTCCAGATTCGGAACACGGAGAAACTCCGCGATCCCCTGAATCCCTTCGTCAATCTCCGAGTCCGTGAACGCCCCGACCGATCGAAGGCTATCTCGAAGTTCGATCGTGAACGCGTTTCCGGATTCGATCTCCGCCCCGAGCCGCCCGCACGCGTCGAGCACTGTCCCGAGGGGGAGGCGCGTGCCCGCGATCTCCAGTAGATCTGCGTGTAAACCCTCGAGATGAGTGTCTATCGTGTCGTCTCCGAATGCTTGCCCTCGCCAAAGGTGGTGGATCGATCCTTTCGCTCGCTTCGCCATCATGAGCGTCCTCCGGTCGATTCCCGCCCGAGTAGCTCCGCCGCCGCGATCGCGCAGCTCTTATTCTTCGAGGTTCCCGCACGACCGTGAATTCGGAAGAAGGGTGTGGAGACGTCGCATCCACATTCTCCGGCGTCATGAACCGATGCGAGATCTCCCATTAAGACGGAATGGGCCGGCATCGAGGTAATATACGGGGACACAAAATGAAGAAATCCCCGTTCACCCCTCGAAAGTACCGCGAGCGATTTCACATCCCGGGCGAACACCCGAGAGTAGACCGGAATATGAAATTCATGGTTTCGGCATTCGACATAAGGAATACAGTGTTCGACCGAGCCGAACCCATCTCGCAGTCGCGCATCGGGAATTCCGAGCTGGGACGAGACTTGCGCATAGAGGTCGCGCTTCGTGATCGCCTTTCCGGCGTGCCCTTTCCAACCGCCACCCAAAAAAACCAGGGAATCCGGATGGAGCTTGAGCGGCGGAATACCGAGGTCGGCCATCTTCTTCACTGTGAAATGGAGAAATGCCGGAAATCCAAAAATCCGTACGGGAACTCCCTCATCCGAAAACTGGCGCAGTTTTTCAACACAACCAAAGAAATCAAAATCGTGGCCACCGGTACCGTTCCGTCGCAGGGCCGTAAAAACGGATCGAATCGGGGCGTACCGACAGAGGTAGTTATCCGTAAAAGAAGTTCCCAGTTTGGAATCCGGCGCGGATTCGTAAGTATAGAGGAGGTAATTCGTCGGCGTATTCGGAGTCACCCAACCGTTTCGTTGAAAAATCCGATCGAGCATCCCCTGTGGAGCGCCGATAGACCAGGGATCGAAGAGGACTTGAGATTTTTGGCCTGTAGTCCCGGAGGACGTTAAAGTCAGCGAAACTTTTTCCTGTGGAATCGATAAGGTTTCGTGGGCTTTAAAAAATGAAGCCATCACCCAAGGCACCTTCGCACAGTCCGCCGCGGTACGAAGTTCGACCGGTGAAAAACCGGATCGTCGCATCCACTCCGCATAAAAGGGATTCCGTTTACCGTGCCAAGCGGTGATCTCCTGCATGGCGGAGACAAACTCCCCGTCGGTATTCGAAAAATCAGAGTAGGGATCAGAGCGAAGACAAAGCGTTCGTACGGCTTCGAGCTCCTTCCCTGCCCCCAGGCCCTGGAAGATTCGCTCCAAATCCGCCGTGACTTTCGGATCCCCGTTATTCATCAAAAATCTCCAACGAATCGAGGTACATTTTTTTCCAAAGCTCGACGTACTGATCCACGTACGGCTTCAACGAATGATCGATCGTCATGCCTTGAAAATTCAAAGGTTCCATACTCCGACTCATAACGACGAAATCCTTCATCTTTCCCTCCGTCTCGGTCAGCGCTGGATAAATTGCTGAGGGAAGAAAACGATGTAGAATCAGGGTCTCGATCGATCGCTGATGCTGAACGGCAATGAGCACTTCAAAATACGAAGCTCCGTGATCTCGCATCGCCGAAAGCATCGATGGAATCTTAGGACCGATCGCATGAATGGGGGCATTCATTGTTAAAATCGCGCAGTACCGATCTCCACGGCTAAAATGCGCATAAATTTCAAGCTTCCCGTCCCGAGAGACAATGAGGCGATTCGGCTGATGAAATGGGTAGAATCGATCGTATGGATCTGTAAACGTTTTGATAAACTGCCGCCTCACATATTCGGGCGCATCGACCATCTCGAATTCGGTGGGATCGCCGTAATAAGCCGGTGGTTT
>JBBQMV010000111.1:0-7775 GCA_038329315.1 Bdellovibrionia bacterium
GAGCTCTTTATCCTTATCGCCGATTTCGTCCTTCGCGCTCTTGAATCCCGCGGCATCATTCGCCAAGAGTGGCGGAGTCATCGACTTTAAAAGCAGGTTCTTCAAAGCGTTCGGACCGTAAAGCCCGCTCGAATCCTTATCGAGATCGCCGGCTTCGACGTTCTTTAAATCCAGGCTATTGGCGATCCCGAGATCGCCCATCGCCTTTACGAGTTTTTCTTTCGCCGCAGCCATACTCGCCGACATCGCGTTCAGTGTAAGTCCACCCATCGCGGACACGCCGGTCGTCGCGCAGGAACCCTGGCCGCCGGTAGTCACGCACTGAGCGATCGAATCAAGCTGGGAGTTAATCTCCTGAGGCATCGATTCTTTTTTCCGATTTAAATCCGCGACCGCCTTATTCACGCCGGTTTGGTAACTCTCATACTGGGCGATACAGTTTTTAAGACCGCCGGTCTGACAGTTTACCTGCAGTGTACGTCGCGGATCGTTCTTCGCGTCGATCGTACTGGCGAATCCACGAATCCCGGGCTGACTCCCCGTCAGTGAGGTCGCGGCACCGACCAAACTCGAGGACGGATCGTCGCCATTTAACACGGCCACCGCGAGCGCTCCCATTCCTTTGAGACAAACCGCTTGGTTCGCGAGGCTTTGACCTTCGCAGGATTTCGTCGAGATCTGGATACTCTTCCCGGTCGCGGCCTTTACGGCTTGTTCATACTGACTCGCAAGTTGGCGCATCTGGCCGGCATTATTCGAAGTCACAGTCGCCGTAAAAGTCTTCGTCGTTTGGGCGACCGACTCGGTCGCGAGATTATAACATTTTTGGACCTGGCTCTTGAAGGTCGAGACGAGCGCAGCGTAGGCCGGTTTTCCAGCCGTCGCAGCGCCGACTTCGGAGAGCAGCGGCCCGAGCTTCGCTAACAGTGCGGTCGGATCGTTAATGTCGTAGCTTCCGATGTCGCCTTTGATCGTACCGGAACGCGCGTCGAAAGTGGCCACGGTCTTCGGATTCGGAACGCTCAAGGTCGAGGCCGTACCGTTCAATCCGAAAAGCTCTTTCACCTCCGTGATGCGCGAGTTTTCCACCGCATTGTTTTTCACGGTCCCAATGTTCGCTTGCTGCGCATAAATACACTGGAGGTATTCAATCGGCGAAGGATTCGACTTATATTTCGATCCGGTAGTTCCCGGCTTAATGCAGGACGGCCATCCGGTCTGCTGAGTGTTCAAGCACTCCATCGTCTTCGCCATTTTCGACTGGGTAACGACGGTAGCGATATCTTGGATCTGATTTTCGAGATTCGCTTGAGCAGTCGGAATCGCGACATTTAATTTATCGAGCGCGTCCCGAGCAGCGAGCATCCCGATCTTAGGATCGTTTAGTCGCTTATCAATGTCCGCAGCCTGCGCGACCCGATCGGCGACTTCGTTGCCGAGGTCCTTAATGTTCTTTTGCCCGGCTTGGAGCGCAGCACTGAGTCCGCCCGGAGCACTGATCACTTGGCCGAGATAGGACTGAGCGGCATTCAATTGTTTGGCGAAGCAGCTAAATTCGCCCTTGATCGCCGCGAGTACGCCGCGCTGACAGGCGAGAATCGATTTCGATTGGTTATTCGCATCGACTATTTTGGCGATATAGTCGGGATCTTTAGCATCCGAACACGCGACATCCTTCGCGACGTCCTTATCGTCGTTCAGGTCCGTGACGTTCCCGCAGGTCGCGCCGTCGGCGTAGCCGACCCCTTTTTTTACGTCTGCGGTATCGTCGCTGTCGTCGCTTTTAGATTTGCTCGAGCCACTCAAATCTTTATAGACACTCAGTCCGGTCGAAGTAACCGAGTCGATGATCGGGTCGCCGGTAGCCGCGATGCCCGAATCCGAATCACCGGATTTCGCGTCGCAGGTCGTGATCGAGGGAGCGACCGTGCCTTTATAGGTGGGAAGTGGGTAATCCCCTTCCGCAATATCGGTATTCGTACTCGCAGTCGTGGCGGCACCCGCCGAAACGGGCACAGGTCCGAGACTGAGTGAGAGGAAAAGCGTAGTGACTAAAGCGCGAACGCCCAATTCTTTGAGACACATCACCGGTCTAATCATGGGAAACTCATGGGAAACGGACCCCTTGTTCGACTTCTCCTCCCAAAAACCCTACCTTTATTTTAGATGCCTTTTCCCTTCCGCACCAAGCATTTACGTCGCTTTTCCGCTCATCCAGAAAAGAAAAAGCCCGTGTCCGCCTGGACACGGGCTGAAATGACTTAGCTTTTCAAATCAAGGAGGGAGGGTTGCGCCAATTTCCAGACGCCTGTTCCATTTCTACCCGGCGCCCGTGGAATAGGATTCGCACCTGCCCTACCGCATGAAGGGCATAACCCGAACACTACGGTACCGTCGTTTTCTCACCTCCATCGCGCTCAGCGGACTCACCGTCCTTGGCGCGATGGATTCCGCCGTTCCCGTCGGCGTAACGCCCGTGCCACCGACGACGGGAACCGCATCGGCATCGACTTCGGCCGGCTTAGCGGACACCTCGACTGCCCCGAATAGTGCACCTAAAAATTTGGGGAGAACTCCCGTCCCTCCTTCAACGACGAAACCGGCGACGCCCTTCGCGCGACGGTGGAAATTCTCCAGGCCACGCATTTTTCAGCGCGCTGAATCCGGACTGAAACACTCTTTTAGTTTCTGCGAACCCTAAATTTATTTTTCCACAAAGTTCCGTAGACTGAGAAAAAGGCGTTCCTGCTGGTGTCTCCCAGGAGGACTTTCGCCCTGACCAAGGAACGATGAAAGTTAAAGTCACCGAAATTTTTCCAGGTGAGCACAGTCTAGCCCTTCTCCTTCAGACCATCCCCACCGACACCGTCGTCGATGCCTTCGGTCAGAGCGCCTTCACCGGGGAAATTTACATCGCGGAACGCTTCGCTTACGAAGAAGATAAGTCACGCTCCCAGCGGATATTCGTCGCGAAGCACGCAACGACTTCCGAAATGCTCGCAATCTGCTTCGCTTACCCGATGATGATCGAGGGCCGCATGGACCCGAAGATCAAACTCATGCTTCGCCAGTCGATCTCCCCGCACCGCCAACGGCTCGTTCCGAACGTAACTCTGAAGGTCGATCTCCGCGTAACGGATCCTAAAATGAAAACCCAAGGGATTGGTCGCGGCTTCACGAATAAGATCATGAAGAAGTACCTCTTCGCGGCCGGAACGAAGCACCAGGGTGCGATTGCGCTCGTCGAACACGCCGATTCGGCATCCGTCGCGTTCGCGAGTTCGTACGCGGGGAAAGTCGTGGCCGAAATGCACGGCCGACTTCTTTTCTACTTCGACGCCGAACGGTTAATCGCTGAGTAAGCGATAGAATTAAGCGTGTTGCCCGACGAGTTCGCGAATCGCGTTCTCGATGTCGGCAACCTGAGGAACCGACGCCGCTTCGAGTGGGTCGGCCAGGCCGATGCCCGGAACGAACGCGCCCGCGAGAAGCTTCGGCTTCGCTTCGAGCTCATAGAAGAACTCGTCGACGGTCCGGCGAAGGAGATGCTCGCCGAAATTCGAAACTTCGGTGTCCTCATTGATGAAGAGAACGCGTTTCGTCTTCCGGATCGACGTCGAGATCATGTCCCAGTCGTAAGGCCAAAGCGTGCGCATATCGATGACTTCGACCGAGGTGCCCTCTTCGCGGAGCTTGTCGGCGACTTCGCCGGCCATGTGAACGTGACGACCGTAAGTGACGACGGTGACGTGATCGCCCTCGCGCGTGATTTTTCCCTTACCGATTTCGACGGCGTAATCCGTAAGACCCTTCGGGAACTTCGCCTTCCAGGTTTTTTGGGCCTCGGAACCGAGAATCGGCATATCGATCATCGCGCGAAGCTCTTTTTTACCTTCCGGCGTGAGTTCTGGCTCGCCCGGGATCTGCTCTTTACCCTCAAAGCGAAGGAGCGCCTTCGGCATCATGTACATCGTCGGATTTTCTTCCCGGAGGCACGAGATCATCAAGCCATAGGCATCGAGCGGAGTCGAAGGAAGCACGATTTTCCAACCCGGAATGTGGGTCATCATCGCGTCGAACGAGTGCGAGTGATAGATCGAGCCGCGGATGCCAGCGCCGACCGGAGTCATGATCGTCATCGGGAGATTCCAGTCCCCGTTCGACGTCCACGACTGCATGCCCGCGAGCTTCAGAAGATCGATCGTGTTGTAGATGTAATCGCAAAACTGGATTTCGGCGACTGAGCGAACGCCGGCCATGCCGAGTCCGATCGCGGCGCCGACGATCCCACGCTCATCGAGCGGAGAGTTCCAGGAACATTCGATTCCTTGGGTGACCGTGAACGCGCCGCCGAGAGGCGGGCCGACATCTTCGCCGAATACGTTTTGGAGCCCGAGATTCGTCTCTCCGTAGTGGAGAGCCATGCGGATTGCTTGTGCGACGGTTGCCATTAAAAGTACTTACCCTTTTGTCCTTTGTAGGTGTGGTCGTAGATCGTCGAGCCGTCCGGCATCGGTTCTTCCTTCACCTGCTTCGCCATTTCGAGGAATTCCGCGGTGTACTTCTCGCGGATCGCGTCGATTTCTTTTTTCGTCATCACGCCTTCAGCGACGAGCTTCTTCTCGAAGGTGATGAGCGCGTCTTCCTCACCAGCGACGAGGTTCGCACCGGTTGCCGAAGAGTGACCGTACAAGCGAGAAACGCGGGCTTCGAGTAAGAATGGCTTCCGTTCCTTACGGACGTATTCCATCGCTTCGCGAATCGCGAACCAGGACTCTTCGACGTCGTTCCCGTTAATTACGCGGTTCTTGATTCCGAAAGCGGTACCGCGGTCAGCGATATGCTTCTCGCCGTGCTGCGTGTTCGCCGGCGTCGAAATGCCGAACTCATTGTTCGTCACGATCATGAGGATCGGGAGTTCGGCCTTCGGGCGCGAAGACCAAACCAAGCAAGAGGCGAACTCGCCTTCGGCCGTGCCGGCGTCGCCACCGTTTACGATCGTAATCCCCTCACCGCCGTGCTGACGATGGGCGATGCCCGTGCCGATCGCAGTTTGGTACTGGGTTTCGATCGTCGAGGTGATCGGAAGGATGTTCCACTTGCGGATCGACGTGTGATTTCCGAAGTTCCGGCCGCCGGAATACGGATCGGTCGCGGTGTTCTTCATCTGGCGCATCATATCCATCGGATCCGCGCCCATCGCGAGAATGATCCCGGACGAGCGGTAATGGAAGTGCATGAAATCGTGGTCGAGGCCTTCGCCCTTATTGATATTGAGGCCTAACGGAATATTGAATGCTTCTTCGCCGGGACCCCCGATCCAGAAGTAGCCGTCGCTTTGCTTATACATGCGGATCAAGCGCTCTTCGAGAACGCGAGCGCGGATCATCGCATCGTAAATTTTGAGGAGTTGCTTCGCGGGCAGGCGAAACTTTCCGGAGTCTTTCACCGCCGATGGAGCAGATCCATTTAGAGTCTTCTCGTCCGATTTTTCGAAACCGGCGGGCGTCGTCTTGAGCTTCAAACCCTTTCCCGATTTGCCCGGGGATTTCGTAGGGGCGGGTGAGCCGCGTCCCGAGAGGCTCTTAGAAGCGTTCTTCGACGTGTTTTTGGTGGGGGTACCTTTGGATGCCACAGCGCATTCTCCTTGTGCTTGAGTTATCGGATTTAACCGATGAACTCTTGATTCACAAGCCAGAGCGACCTGCTATTTTGACGCGGTCCGCCGCAGACTTGGTTTTAGAATCCATATCGCATCGCGGCTACTATCCGCTCATTACTACCGGGATCGTTGCCCACCTCTAGTAAATCGGTGATCATCATTAGGTGGGAAAACCCGTCCTATTCCGCCAATTTTCAACCGTTTTACTTCTCCTGATTACGTCCGCTCTGTACACCCCGGACGCCTCATCCGAGACTCCCCAGGGACGCTGTACCGTCCTTCTCCAAGATATCTCCGTTTCTTTCGAACATGACTTCGACCTCGGATATGCAGGAGCGGCTCTCCCCCTCCTTTCACGATCCGACATCCTCTCGATCGGCGAAAATATAGGTGAATTAGGAAGAGCATCGGAGGGCGTATTCGCGGTTGAAACCCGAAACGGGTCGGCTGCGCTGAAGTTCTTCATGGACGGCATGACGATCGAAGAAATGAAAGTTTCCTTCTTTCTCCAAAAGCACTTGGGGGATCTCGGACTTGCCCCGAAAGTACTCGGAGTTTTCGAGAAAACAGAGGCCCAAGCACTCTCACATTCACCTTGGGTAGGCGCGGGACTTCTAATGGAGAAAATCGAAGGTGCCGACTTTTTAAAATATATGCCACTTCGGAAGGATCCACTTTTTTATACCGGAAAACCGTTGGGCCGAACGGCAATCCGCAAAGCGAAAGCCGGGATTAACCGATTCGCCGAAGCGCTCCAACATCTGCGGATCTACGCCGAAGATATCCAGTTCATGATCTGGCCGGATGGCGAACTAAAGGCGATCGACTTCGATTTCTATGTGTGGAAATCCAATTCCGGTGGTTATTTCGGATATAATTCGAGCACCATCGAAAACCTTCAGAAAGGGAAAATTCGTTTCCAGAACGACTTCCAACCCATTTTGAAAGCAATAAATTCGCTGGAGGTACCTTAAAAGCTGGGAGGTCTGAGCGAAAGCGTCCCCGATGGGTTCCCTACTTCGCCGAAATCTTCTTCATTTCCGCGTCCCAAGTGGCCCAGGGCAGATCGGTGCGGATTTTCCGAAGGGCGGTCTGGGACTGCTTCCAAACCGCAATCACATTCAGACGCGCCTCGAGGTCGAGGTTTTTCGGCTGATTGACCTGATTCGAGAAAAGATAAGTGAGCGCCGGAACGAGTCGGGCCATCACGAAAGTCGCGTTCGTCGGATCCGGCGAGCCGTTGAACGCCGCGAGGAAAACTCGAATCGCGGCGATCTGCGCGCCGATGCTCGACGTCTTATCCGCCGAGACCATTTTCGCCGGAATCGAGCCGTCGAAGCCCTGCTCTTTACCGACGACGAGCGCGGAGATTTGAACGAGTTCGTTAATCTGCGGAACGATTCCCGCGAGCGCCTTCTCCTGCTTCATCACCGGATCGCTCTTCAGGACCTTCGTCAGTTTCGAAGCCGCGACGAGAACGGAGCAAACGCCGCGCGTGTCGATATCCGTATCCTGGAGACTGCCGAACGATCCATGGTCACGGAAATAAACCGGGATTCCGTCCCGCTTACTCGCGATGTGACCGATCGTCGGATCCAGAAGGTTTTGGGCGACTGCCGAAAGCACGCCGACTGCGATTAATCGACCTTCCGTCGGGAAGAGCATCGGTTTCGTCTCATCGAGGAGATCGGCGATCTTATCCGCTCCGCCGAAGAACTTCGAAAGCGGGGTTCCGGGTTGGGTGTCTTTTAAGAATTCCGAAACCGCGAGAAGCAAGTACGCGAGATCGTCGTTCGTTTGGTACGCAATGCCGGTTTTACCGAGCATCGCGGCGCCATTCGAATCGACTTCGAACTGGGTCGGGAAAATCCGCAGCGGACTTGGGTGCTTCGGATCGGAAGGCTGATACCCGCCCCAATCCCAAGCGCTCATTTCGACGCCGAAGCCCGCGGTCTGCGCGCCCCATCCGCCGAATTCCACTTCTTTAAACTTCGGTGGGCTCAAACCTAAACCCCTATCGGCGACCGGCATTTCCTTCTTCGAATCGTCCCAGTCGGCTTCGCTTCCGCCCGTGAGGAGTAACCAGCGATTTACGACCGCGTAAAAGAGGCCG
>JBBQMV010000112.1:0-7764 GCA_038329315.1 Bdellovibrionia bacterium
AGATCGCGGATATCGCGATCGAAACTGCGCGCCTCGCAAAGCGCTTTATCGATCAGGAGCCGAAAGTCGCGATTCGATCGTTCTCGAACTACGGTTCCCATTCCCATCCGAGCGCCGGGAAAATGCGCAAGGCGACTGAAATTGTGAAGACGCGGGCGCCGGACGTGACGATCGACGGCGAAATGCAGGCGGATACCGCACTCATCCCGGAACTCTCGAAAGAGAGTTTCCCTTTCAATAAAGTCGCGGGAGACGCGAATATCCTGATCTTCCCGAATCTTGAGAGCTCGAACATCGCGTACAAGATGCTCGCGCGCCTCACTTCGGCGGAAGCAATCGGCCCGATCCTGATCGGAATGCGGAAACCCGTGATGGTGCTTCAGCAAAACTCCGACGTGAACGATGTCGTGAATATGGCCGCGATCGCGGCGATGGAAGTCCAGATGCGGGCTTCCGGTTTACTCGGTGGTGAAGCCCCGACTATTCGGGCTTAAACAGGAGAAGATATGATTCAGAAAAAAGCGATTCTTACGAAAGATGCTCCGGCCCCGATCGGCCCCTACTCCCAAGCAATTCGCGCCGGAAACATGCTGTTTTGTTCCGGCCAGATTCCACTCGATCCGGTGACCGGCGCGATGGTCGGAGAAGGCGACGTGAAGGCCCAAACCCATCAGGTCATGAAAAATATTGCGGCGCTTTTAAAAGCTGCGGATGCTACTTTTGAAAATATCGCCAAGACGACGATTTTCCTGAAATCGATGGGTGATTTCGCGATCGTGAACGAAGTCTATGGTTCCTATGTCTCCGGAGTGACACCGGCGCGTTCGACGATCGAAGTCGCTCGCCTCCCGAAAGATGTCTCCGTCGAGATCGAGGTCACTGCGGTTCTCTAATGTCGAGGCGAGCCGGGCGTTTTCAGATCCTGACGAGTGTCTTCTTCTTCTTTCTCGGGCTGATGTCGGGAATTCTTCTGTTCACGTTTTTCAAGGCCGGTACGATTTACGAATACGCAGATACGCTCGACGGCGCGTATCTTCCGCCGGCCGACGCGATTGTCGTGCTCGCGGGGGGGCGTGGGCGGATCGCCGCCGCCGGAGATTTTTGGTTTCGTTATTTCGAGCGCGAAGAAGCGGGCGAGATCGAGGCCGCGCCCTTTCTCTATATCTCGGGAATGGGTCCGAACTCGAACTGGGCGACGTTCGAACACAGCATTCGGCCGGGGATTTTGAAGGCGATGAAGCCATCGAACGTCGTGCTTGAAACCGAAAGCCGGAACACCGAAGAGAACGCGCTCTGGGTGGTGAAGAATGCGCGCCTTCGAGGTTGGAAGCGGATCGTGCTGATGACCTCGCCGTACCATATGCGCCGGTCGCGCTTTATTTTTGCCAAGGTGCTCTCGCAGACCGAGTTGAAACTCGAAGTCGATTCGCTCACCATTTATCAGGAAGCGTTCTCGTCCGAAGAGTGGCGCGACTCGATGAACGGAATTCGTGTCACGATGTACGAGTACTTGAAGTGGCTCTACTACACGACGTTCTGGAAACCGGACGAAGTTCCGACGTGACTTACGGCTTAACGAACTGAATGCCGTGAACGGTGCATTCCTTCAGCAGCGCCTCGATGGCGAGCGCGCGATGTGAGATCGCATTTTTTTCAGTTTCGGTCATCTCGGCGAGCGTCCGCGATTCGCCTCTCGGGACGAAGATCGGGTCATAGCCGAATCCGTTCTTTCCGCGCGGAGCATCGGTGAGTGTTCCTTCGAGTATGCCCGTCGCGTGAAGGAGGGTCCCTTCGATCACGAGCGCGAGGGTCGATACGAAACGCGCTTCGCGATTCGTTTGGCCCTTCATCGCGGTTAAAACTTTTTCGACGTTCCAGTCGCGGGCGGAGCGAACGCCCGGCTTTCCTTCGAGTCCCATGACTTCGATTCCAGAATCATCGGCGAGGGCGGGGTAATGGCAGCCCTGATTTACGAGGCGTGCTTTCGCGGCAGCATTATCGAGATAGGTTTCGTGCGTTTCGACGTATCCGATTTTATCGGCATTCCGGAGAAGACCATCCGGGCGGAGCAGTTCGATGCCCGGCACCTTCGCGAAGAGCGCCTTCATCTCAATGAATTTATTGTAGTTCGTGGAAGCGAGAACGATTTGATTTACGGTGCGCATGTTGACTGCATATTAACATGAGGCTCGGCCGATTTTCCACTCAACCGAGACAAGGCTGCGCAGCGTTACGAGTTGCTCTCTCGCCAAAAAAAAGGGAGGATGGCGCCATGAATAAAAACACTCGCTTCATCGGCCTCCTTTCCGCGTTCGTTATCGGCGTCCTCCCGACCGCTGCATTCGCCTTCGTGACCGCGATGCCTTCGTTTTACGATTTCGGTTCGCTCCAGGCGGGGCGTTCCGCTTCGACGACGATCACCTTCATGAATAACTCGGCCCAGACGGTTCGGTTCTTCAACGTGTACTGCAGCGGGGACACTTCGGTTTTCAGCTGCTTCTCGTCCTGCTTCCTACTCATGCCGTACGGAAGTTGCTCGGTCCAAGTCCAATTCACTCCCCGGAACGGCGACGACCTCCGGAAGATGGTTTGGCTGAGCGGCCAGGGCGACGGGCAGTTCGCGACTTCGACCGTGTACGGTACGGACCAAAAGGTTCCGACCAACAACTAGGTTTGAGCTGTTCTAGACCCGATTACTGGTACGTAGCACGGTAGGTGAGAACCTTTGCGCTACCGATTTCCACGTCTGTCATGATTCCCGAATTCACGAGCGGTGAGAAAATTTCCTGAACGAACGGGCGATAGAAAATGCTGCTCGTGTCGGTGCTGCATCCCGTGGCGTCGACGTAACAGGATTTGAACGCGGCCCGCATCGGATCGCAATCGATGTCCGCACCGATGAACCGGTAGGTCATCGTGAAGTCGAGCGAAATGCTGCCTCGGACGGTCATCCCGCTAATGACTGAAGTCACCGCCGCTTGGGAAAACGATCCGGTGTGGACGGTTTCCTTCGTAAAGATGCAACCCGGGATCGTGGCCGAAGCGGAAGTCGAAACGCCGAACGTATTCAGGTGGTCGGAAATCCGCGTGGGAATGCCGTTGCCCGTGTCTGCGTGCGCGCGAAGTGAGCCGATCCCGTGAATCGGATCGTCGTAATAGAGCATCGTCGGATTCGCCATAACCGTCTTCATGAGATCGGGCATTTGGTTCACCAGGCCGTTTTGGTTTCGGGCCGGGCCGGTCCCGATTTCGGCGTGGAAAGTAATCGTTTGGGGAAGGGACGAGTAGTATCCAGAAATGGTGTCGTAGCCCGTGAGTTCGGTCGAATTTTTGTTCCCGAACTCACAGCTCGAGAGCGACAGCGCGCCGAGCGCGACGACTCCGAATAAGATTTTAGATTTTACGAACGGCATAAGACCTCCGCCTTCAATCTGCTTTTCGGCAGGGTGCGGAGCGGCTTAGAGAGGAAAAAAAGGGCCCGGTAAGAAATGCCTACCGGTGAGTAGGCTAGGTCCCGGGTGGGCCGGCTCTGCCGGACCGTAGGGACCTAGCTGTCCTAGTCGTTCGCGCGAAAGAAGGTCTCGACGCTTTCGTTCACACGGCCGCGGACATCCTTCAGATCGACGAGCTGGTCTAGGTTGCCCTCGGGATTCGAGCGAATAACAAGCTTTCCGGCAGGAACGAGCGCCGGATTTAAGGCCGGATACGAAGCCGGAGTTCGGAGCGGATTTTCGTTGGCGGGCGGTGGAATCGGACTTCCGGGAAGGGCGACGAGTTTTCCGAGAACACCGGACTTTTCGCGGATAAAGACGACCGTGTCGCCTTCCCGGAGGGAGTGGCGGCAAACCAGGCAGTTCGCGCGTCCATCGATCCAGAGGGTTTGGCCCGCGTGATATCCGAGGTGAGGAATGTCGGTCGGCGCTTCCGTTCGGCTCAGCGTGTTCAGGTCGAAGCGATTGTAGAGGCTCATGAGTGAGAGGAGCATGAAGAGGTAAACTGGAAGTGCATCTGCGAAAATCGAACGCTCGCGTTCGAGGTCGCGCGAGCCGTCTCCGGGCTTTTCGAGCATACGTTCGAGAGTCGGAAGATCGATGATCCAATTTAAAGCGACGGAGAACGTTACCGCGAGCGTGAGCACGCAGAGGTAGATTCCGAAAGCCGCCTCGAAGAAAAAAAGTTTCGGGTGAGCGATCGTCATGATCGACGCTTGGCGACCGACCATAAAGGCGGCGAACAGAAACGGGACTAAGCCGAGATGCACGAACGTAAAGAAGGCGCGATTTCCTGAGAAATATTCGTAGAACCGCTCGTATCCGTGGGCGCAGACGATGAGGTTCGTGCGGAGCTCGGTGAAACTCGACTTTAGGGCTGGATCGAAATCAGAAACCGCGTCCAAGAGTTTTTCCGAGCCGCGGAGTCCGGAAGTGAAGGCGTGGATTTTTCCGGTCTTCATCACGAAGCCGTAGGAACCACCCCCGAACGGAAAGACGCGCCCGAAAACTTTGGCGATATCGGAGTAGGCCGCGACAGTGACTCGGTCGCCACGGTGAATTTCGAGTCGATCGTCGAAAACCAAGAACCGCGAGGTCGCCTTCGGGAGGAGAATCCAATAAAAGGCGCAGAGATTGAATCCGAATAGGAATCCGATCATGAGGGCCATGGATCCGAACTGGGTACGAAGCTCTGGCGTCGAATCGAAAATCGCGGAGAAGATCGTAAAAAGAAATGCACCACCGAGGAAGATGCAGAGCGCGAGGTGCAGCCAGGCGAATCCCTTCACGAAGGGTGGGTATTCTAAGGTGGCGCGAGGTGATGGATGCGATTCGTTCAAGGGTTGGCCTCTCCCTTCCTATTCGGAAGGTAGACCGGGCGACTTGACCGTCAAAGACTCGGCGCCCTAGTGAAGGCGGAAGCGGGGCGAGGTTATGGGTTCCTTCGCGCGCGCATAGAGGAGAGTGCCGCCGACGACCGCGAGCGGGAGCGCGAAAGACGAGACGATCGGAATCGCGAAAAGGAATCCGATCGTGGCGCCGAATCCGAGTGTCGCGAAAAGGTGCCGCCCGAGAAACCGTAGCGACTCACCGAAGCGTTCGAAACGGCGGGTCTGGGGATAGGTAACGAACTGAAAAGCGAGGAGCCAGAAAGCGGCCGCGAACGGAATCAGGTTCAGTCCGGGTAACCAGAAACCCACGACGCCAATCAGAACGAGGCCGATTTGGATTGTCGTGATGACGATCGTCTTTACGAGATCGATCAAGAAGGCGCGGAGCTTATCGCGAAGTCCGGCGGGCGCTGGCGGGAGCGGGGGATCGGTGAACGGCTCGGCGGATTCCGCGAGAAAATCGTTAAACGGCGACGCAACGATCCCGGCGATAAACGAAAACGAAACTGCCGCGAGTACGAAGAGGACGATTTTCAGAAAGAAAAGAGCCGCGTGAACCGCGAAGGAATCTGGTGCGTAACCGCGACCCGCCAACCACTGCATGCCCAGTCCCGTGAGCCAGGTCTTCAGTGCCCCCGTGCCCAAGATCGATAGGGTGAGGGTCAGCGCGATCGGGAGCGCCGACCAGGCCATCAGGCGCTTCTTCGAAAGGATGAGCCGGAGCGCAGTGTAGGGCAGGGTGAGGCCATAGATGAGCGAAGAGAAACGGTCGCGGACTATTTTCATCGGAACACCACCGGGAGCCGAATGGGTTGGTCGTTTTCCCACGGATCAAAGGGAATCGATTTTTGGACGGCACGAATGGCGATCCGGTCGAGTGCAAGGTCGCCGCTCGACTCGACGACGGTAATTTTCGATAGAGTGCCGTCGCGATGAAGGTCAAGGAGAAGCATCGCGTGGGTCGGAAACTGGAGGTAGCCCGCTGGCCCGAGGTTTGATTGAATCTTGCGGGTCATCTTCTGGAGGTAGAGACCGAGTCGGTTCGTCCGATCGGAATCCCCGATCTTTGCCGCGATTTCGGTGCCGCTCCCCGCCTGGCCCGTGCGTCCGGCAGGCTCCGGTGGCGGAGTGTCGATCTCCTTCGCATTCTCGTTCTTGATATTCACCGGCAGACCTTCGCTCACTGGAGGAGGGGGCGGCGCCTTGGCGACCGTCTTCCCGGGTTTCACCGCATCGATCGTCACGACGAAGTGTGTACTCGTCGGACCGGAAAGGCCGGCGGATCCGGCGACGTGGCCGGTGTCGTGCGCGAGAAACCACGCCAGCGCACCGACGAGAAGACCATGCGTAAAGAGGCTGATGAGCAGGCTCGCTAGCGAAGTTCGCATCCGGCCCCTCCGAGACTCATGCCTCTTTGACTTCTTTGCAGCGCTTCAGAATGAACTGTTTGAAGGCCGAGTTCTTCCGAGGCATCCATTCCGTTTGGGGATGGATGAAATAGAGAGGCGTATCGAATTCGTAGCCCGCGATCTGGCGAACTTCTCCGCTTTCCACGTGCGCACGCGCGGACATGACGGGGAGGACCGCGTAAGCGCCGATCGTCGCCACCGCGTCGAGCATCGAAGCGTGAGAGTTAACGACGGAAATGATCTTCGGCTTCTTCCGCTTCGAGATCTGTTTCGACCAAAGTTCCGAGAGGAGTGCGTCCGTTCTTTCGTAAGCAGCGAACGGTGCTCCTTCGATGTCGTCGCGAGATGGGTTTATCGCCGAGGCTGGACCAAAGAGCGCGATTTTTTGTTTTAAGACCGGAAATGCGGCCAGGCCCTCGATGATTGGCGGGTTCGATACGATACCGAACTCGATTTCGCTCTTCGTAATCATGCGGAGGATTGCGGCTTCGCTTTCGTAAACCATTTCGATGCTCACGTGAGGATGGTCTTTTTGGAAATCGAGGCAAAGTGGCATGAAAAAGCTTTTGCCGACTTCCGAGAAGCATCCGAGCTTGATCTCGCCGGCTTCTTCTTTTTGCTGATTCGAAAAACTGTCGAGCTTTTCGCGGAGCTCTTGGGTGAGGGGGAGAACTTCCTGGCGGAAGCGCTGTCCTTCCGGGGTGAGCGAGACGCCTTGGCGAGTCCGGTGGAAGAGGCGGACGCCGAGCGCTTCTTCGAGAATCTTGATTTGGCGGGAGACGTTCGACTGCGCGAGGCGGAGCTTTTCGGACGCGACCGAAAAGGAAAGCGTATCGGCGAGAACTTCGAAGCAGCGAATAAAGTTTAGATTGATCTCGATCGACATCCGAAATCCTTTACACGGCGAGCTGGGCGCCGAGTTCGAGTACTTGGTTCGCGGGCAGATTGAAGTAGTCCGACGCCGACGCCGTATTTCGGCTCATCGCCGAGAAGAGCGCCTGGCGAATCCGTTCGAGGACGGAGTCCCCATTGATAATAAAAGTTTCACGACCGAGGAGGTAGGTCGCGGTATGTTTAGGGAAACTCTTCATATACGAGAAATGACACCGGCTGAGGACGTCCGGAACGTCGATCGTTTCCATGAATCCGTAGCGCATGATCACGCGCGAGACGTTGTGCATGAGGTCGGTCACGCGGACGCGCTCGTCGGCCTTCACGTACGGGACGTCTTCGGTCGTGACGGTGACGAGCACCACGTTCTCATGGATGACGTGCATCGAGTCGACAAGGCGTGCGAGGACCGGCGGAACTTTGTTTTCGTTCGAGGCGAGGACGACGAGGCAACCGGCGATTCGGCGAGTTTGCTTGCGGTCGATTTCGTCGAAAAAGTGATCCATCGTCTTCGAGCGTTCGCGATAGAACTTCGAAAGCTGCGCGCGGCCGTACTGCCAGATGACCATTGCGTAAAAGAAG
>JBBQMV010000113.1:0-7725 GCA_038329315.1 Bdellovibrionia bacterium
CCCCTGCGCCAAGGACCGCCCAAAGAAGGGCAGCCAAAATGAACGCGCGCAGGTCGATCGTTTGCGTCCCCACTTTCACGTTAGGAACCCTGCTTTTCGGCTGACAACGCATCTAGTCGACGTTGGTATCGAATGACCTGGACGCTCGCGATGAAGATCCCGACTGCCGTTGTGAAGAGAATCGTCCACCAGGGGAACCCCATTTTTTTCCACAGGTACCAGCCTATTGCGATGCCCGCGCCGGTCCCACCCAGAAACTGTCCGAGAACGAGGGCATAAACCGCCATCGCTTGAACGAATGATTCTTCTGTCGGTTTTTGGGGTCTATTCACTCCCTTCCTATAGCGGGACGGGTCTCGACCGGTCAACGCCGGACCGGTTCAGAGGTTCTTCTGGCTCTTCCGGTCCCGGATCCGCTTGAGCTTCAATTCGACTACCGTCCGGTTCGGATACTTCTCGAGAATCTCCTCAAACTTTTCATACGCCGCGTCAACCTGATCGAGTTCTTCGAGGCAGTTCCCGATTTCAAACTTTGCGTCGAGTACGAGTGGGTCCACCGGATAGAGGTGGATGAAGTCTGTATAGTCCTTCACCGCTTGTTTGAAAGAATCTTGCGCAAGCCGCGCCTCCTTGGATTGCTGCTGGTGACCCTTCGTTTGTTCGGAAACTCCGATCGCAAATCGGGCTAGTTTTGCCGATTCCGTATCCGGGTACCGATCCACTACAACTCGAAAAGTTTTGATCGAATCCTCGAACCGGAGAAGGTGAAATTGCGCCTTTCCGATCCGGTAAGCGTAAATATCTTTCTCCGGGTCGTTCGGATAATTCTGCAGCATCTTCTCATAGTGTTGAATCGCCGGCTCGTACTGCTCAAGTTTCGTGAACAGAATTTCCCCAATTAGTTTATTCGCGGGGTGAGCGAGGCGATGATCGCGACTTACTTCGACAATTCGATTTAGTTTCTTAAGGGCGCCGAGGTGTTCATTCAAAAATAGCGTTTGGGTGGTCGCTGCGCGAAATGCCGCCTCAATTCCGAGATCCGAGGACGGGTCTTTTTGAATGACCTTCTCGTATTCGGTAACCGCCGCTCCGTAATTTTTTTCCTGCCAAAGTCGCTCCGCGAGCATGAAGCGGTCGCGGGGATTCTGGGAGGTACAAGACGAGAGGGATAAAAAAACGAGCGCGAGGAAGATCCCCGCGCCCGTCTTAGAAATTTTTGTGAATGGATTGACCACGGTTAGTGGACGGTCTCCCCGTCGGTTTCCGGCGCGGCGCCATTTTCCGGCAGTTTGTCGGATTCGGCGATCATTTCGAAAAACATGATTTTCTCCCCTTCGGAGAGAGTCATCACGCGTACTCCTTGAGTGTTGCGTCCTTGTTCCGAGATTCCCGCGACGTGGATGCGGATCATCTGGCCCTTGTTCGAAACGAGCATCACGTCGTTCTCCGGCATCACCTGCCGGGAACCCATGACGAAACCGTTTTTGTCATTCGTCTTCATCGTGATGATGCCCTTACCGCCCCGCGACTGCGTCCGGTACTCGTTCACCGGCGTGCGCTTGCCGTATCCGCCTTCAGTAATGGTGAGGACCTCATGTTTCGAGTCTTCTCCGCGTTCGAGAACTTCCATCGCCACGACGAAGTCGTTTTCATCGAGACTCATCCCGATTACTCCGCGAGCGGTGCGGCCCATCGCGCGAACATCCTCTTCATTAAATCGGATCGACTGGCCTTCTTTAGAACAGAGGAAGATGTCGAGTGAGCCGTTTGTCAGACTCGCGCGAATAAGCTCATCACCGTCGTCAGTGGTTACTGCAATAATTCCGGACTGCCGGACATTAGAGAAGTCTGAGAGCGGCGTCTTCTTGATGATGCCCTTGCGGGTGACCATCATGATAAATTCGTTCTCTTTAAACTCCTTAACCGGGAGAATCGCCTTGATCTTCTCGCCTGCTTGAAGGGCGAGAAGATTCACGATCGCCTTACCCTTCGCGGTACGCGAGGCTTCCGGCACCTTGTAAACCTTGAGCCAGTACATCCGGCCGCGGTCCGTGAAACAGAGGAGATAAGAGAGCGTGTTCGTGTGGTACATCGACGTGACGAAATCTTCTTCGCCCGTCGTCATTCCTTTTATGCCGCGTCCGCCGCGGTTCTGAGAGCGAAACTGCGAGGGGTCGGTCCGCTTGATATAACCGGTGTGCGTAATCGTCACGAGCGTCTCTTCATCGGAGATCAGCTCTTCTTCCTCAAATTCAGAAGTGCCGCCGAAGACGATTTCGGTCCGCCGCTTATCACCAAACTTTTCTTTAATCTCAGTTAGCTCGGCAACGATAATTTCAAAAACCAGCTTTTCGGAACCGAGAATTTCCTTCAGCTTCCCAATGAACTTCAATACCTCGTTGTACTCGTCGATGATTTTCTGAATCTCGAGGCCGGTTAGACGCTGGAGACGCATCTCGAGGATGGCCGTCGCTTGGATGTCGGTGAATGCAAATTTAATTCGGAGGGCATCGTGGGCTTCATCGGGTCCACGAGATGCTTTAATTAGGGTGATCACTTCGTCGATATTTTCGACGGCCTTCTTCAGACCCTCTAAAATATGGGCGCGGGCTTCCGCCTTCTTCAGTTCGAAAATCGTCCGCCGGACGACGACGTCCTTCCGATGCTCGATAAACGCCCAGAGCATGTCGCGAAGATTAAATGTCTTCGGCTGACCCTGATGAATAGCGAGCATGTTCAGCGAAAAGTTTTCCTGCATCTGCGTCAGCTTGTAGAGCCGGTTCAGGATAACGGTCGCATTTTCACCTTTTTTCGTTTCGATCACGATCCGCATGCCCGTCCGGTCAGACTCGTCACGAAGATCGGAAATCCCTTCAAGTTTTTTATCACGAACCAAGTCGGCGATTTTTTCGACCAGCCGCGCCTTGTTCACTTGATACGGAATTTCGGTAACGACGATGCGTTCCCGGTCGTTCTTCATCTGTTCGATTTCTGCGCGTGCCCGCATCGTGACCGACCCGCGGCCGGTTCGGTATGCTTCCTTAATATTATTTCCACCGAACATAAGCGCGGCCGTCGGAAAATCGGGGCCCTTAACAAATTCGAGCATATCGTCGGTCGTCAGCGACGGCTTTGCGACGAGCGCGATCGTGGCTTCTACGATCTCAGTGAGATTGTGAGGAGGAATGTTCGTCGCCATCCCGACGGCGATCCCGGTGGATCCATTGATGAGTAGATTCGGAAGGCGTGTAGGCAGAACGAGCGGTTCCTGGAGGGAATCGTCGTAGTTCGGCCCGAAGTCGACGGTTTCCTTATCCAGGTCGGAGAGGAGTTCGTCGGTGATCTTCTCCATTTTTGCTTCCGTATACCGCATGGCAGCCGGGCGATCTCCGTCGACGGAGCCAAAGTTTCCCTGGCCACGGATGAGCGGATAACGAAGCGAAAAATCTTGGGCAAGCCGTACGACGGCTTCGTAAACGGGCACGTCGCCGTGTGGATGGTATTTACCAATAACATCTCCGACGACCCGAGCGGATTTTACGAATGGTCGATTATACGAAATGTTCTGTTCGTACATCGAGTAAAGAACCCGGCGGTGGACGGGTTTTAACCCGTCACGGACATCGGGAAGTGCGCGTCCCACGATTACGCTCATCGCGTAGTCGAGGTAAGCTCCCCGCATTTCGTCTTCGATATTAACCTGAATGACGTTTGAAGGTGTTTCGATATTTCCAGTTTCAGCCATAAAATTCCCTTAAATGCGAAGCATTTAGTTCAAAAACGCTACCAACGCAGGAGCGCAGACGCCCACGTAAATCCACTTCCGAACGCGGCGGACGCTACAAGCATCCCTTTTTTAAGTTTTCCGGCCTTAACCGCTTCGTCCATCCCGATTGGGATCGTAGCGGCGGTCGTGTTCGCGAATTTTTGGATCGTGTTAAAAATTTTTTCGGCAGGAATTCCGAGCTGTTTCCCAACCATTTCGTTAATCCGGAGGTTCGCTTGGTGAAAGATGAAGAGATCGACGTCTTCAATCTTCTTTCCGTTTTTCTCCAGCGCTTCCATAAGCGCTTCCGGCATGCGCTTTACCGCGTGCACGAAAACCGATTTTCCGTTCATCGCGGGATAGTGCTTTCCTTCGTCGACCATTGCACTGGTCAGGCGGTCATCCGCCGACATCGCCGAGCCCGGCGCCGCGACCCAAAGCTCCTTTGCGAAGGTCCCGTCCGCGTGGAGATGAGTCGAAAGAATTTGGGAGTCTTTTTCGCCGGGGACCCCATCGCAGGGTCCGACGACTACCGCCCCAGCACCATCTCCGAAGAGAACGGCTACATCACGTCCTTCCGGTGTCCGATTCATCCCGCGCGAATGGACTTCTGCGCCGACGACAAGTACCCGCTTGTACATGCCGGTCTTAATAAATTGGTCCGCGATAGAGAGTCCGTAGAGAAAGCCTGTACACTGCTGACGAACGTCGATCGCCGCGATCCCTGGAACTCCCAACTTCGCTTGAAGAAAACATCCCCCACCTGGAAAGTCGTGGTCCGGCGAAAGCGTCGCAAAGACGATACAGTCGAGTTCTTCTTTTTTCACTTTCGCTGATTCGAGCGCGCGTTCCGCGGCAACGAGCGCAAGGTCCGTCGTATCTACGCCGGGCGCTGCCCAGTGCCGCTGCTCGATGCCCGTTCGCTGTTTAATCCACTCGTCGGACGTATCCATCATTTCCGCGATGTCGTCGTTCGTCCACACTTGCGGCGGGACATACGAACCGACCCCGAGAATTCGGCTCGCCTTTAAAGAACTCATATGTCGAGATTCCTCACGCGAAGCGCGTTTTCTTCGATAAAGGCGCGTCGGGGTTCGACCGCATCACCCATCAGTACCGTGAAGACTCCATCGGCTTCGACCGCGTCACTCACCGAAACTTGGAGGAGCGTGCGGGCTTTTGGATCCATTGTCGTTTCCCAGAGTTGTTCCGGGTTCATTTCGCCGAGTCCTTTGTAGCGTTGAATACCCAGACCCTGTTTCGCCTTTTCGACGATTTTTAGCGCGAGGGCCTCACCGTCGAACACGGATTCCGAAGTCTTCTCGCCACCCTTCGTCTCGGACGTCAGCTCGAACGGCCCGACACCCATCGCGAGCATCGCGGTGTTGTGTTTGAGGAGTTCTTCATATTCCGGTGACGTGAGGGTCCCGTGGTTAATCGGGGCGATCCGCTTCGACCCATTGATCGTATTTTCCACGGTCGCAAACCAGGCGTTATGTTCAGCGTCCTTATCGATCGAGTAGGAAAGCGAAACGTTGTTCTCCATCGACTCTTTTGCAATTTTCGTCATGACCGCCTCGAGTTTGTCCTTCGAAGCGAGTGTTTCCGAGGTGACTCCCTGGCGAACAAGCGAACGGAGAACGTCCGGGTGGAGGCGCCTTGCCATGCGGTCGATCGACTTTGTCAGTCGGTTCGCTGATTTTAGCGACGTCGTCACGAGAGAATTCGGCACCGTTTTTCCGGCGTGCGAGACGGTGACTCCTTCGAGGCCAGACGTGAGCAAGAATTCCGCAAGATCTGCTTCGTTCTTCAAATAGCGCTCTTTTTGGCCCTTTTTGACTTTATAAAGCGGCGGTTGCGCGATGTAGAGATATCCACGCTCGAGAATCTCTGGCATCTGGCGATAGAAAAAAGTGAGGAGGAGCGTCCGAATATGGGAGCCGTCGACATCAGCGTCGGTCATAATCACGATCTTGTGGTAGCGGAGCTTCGTGATGTCGAATTCTTCTTTTCCAATCCCCGCTCCGAGCGCCTGAATTAGAATTTTAATTTCTTCAAACGCGAGCATCTTGTCGAAGCGAGCACGCTCGACGTTCAAGATCTTTCCCTTGAGAGGAAGAATGGCTTGGTTCTTCCGGTCGCGTCCCTGTTTCGCGGATCCACCGGCGGAGTCCCCTTCGACGAGATAAACTTCGCAAAGAGCCGGATCTTTTTCCTGACAGTCGGCCATCTTCCCGGGCAGTCCGCCGAAGTCGAGGGCCGTTTTTCGGCGGGTCAGTTCGCGCGCTTTCCGCGCCGCAATCCGCGCGGCCGCAGCGTCGATCGCCTTTTGGATTACTTTTTTCGCTACGTTCGGGTTTTGTTCGAAGTAGTTGTTCAGCTTTTCATAAACGAGGGTATTCACGAAGCCTTCGACTTCACCGGTCCCAAGTTTCGATTTCGTTTGCCCTTCAAATTGGGGTTCCGGAACCTTCACCGAAATCACGCAAGCAAGACCTTCGCGAATATCGTCGCCGGTGAGCCCCTCCTTCATTTGCTTCGAAAGACCGCTTTCCGCGATGTATTTGTTCACCGCGCGAGTCAGGGCGTTTCGGAAGCCGGCGACGTGCGTGCCCCCTTCAATTGTGTTGATGTTGTTCACATAGCTCGTTGTCGTCTCGACGTATGAATCGTTCCACTGAAGCGCCACTTCAGCGTGGAACCCCCCTTTTTCGCCGGAGACAAAAATCGGTTTTTCGTTCAGCCTCTGCTTCGATTTGTTCATATACTCGACGAAAGCCGAGATTCCGCCTTCATAGGCGTAAATTTGGGTTTTCACCGGCTCGAGACGTTCGTCGATCAGGGTGATCGAAATTCCAGAATTTAGGAACGCGAGTTCGCGTAACCGGGTAGCGAGGGTTTCGAACGAATATTCGAGGGTATTAAAAATTTCCGGGTCTGGCTTGAATGTCGTTTTCGTCCCACGCTTATCCGAGACGCCTATTTCTTTCAGCGGGCCCACAGTCGCACCCCGCTTGAATGACTGGGTGAATACTTTTCCGTTTTGCTTCACTTCGACCGTGAGGAGCTCGGAAAGCGCATTCACGACCGAGGCGCCGACGCCGTGCAGGCCGCCAGAAACTTTATAGGCGCCGCCCTCTTCGTTGAACTTCCCTCCCGCGTGGAGTTTCGTCATGACGATTTCGACGGCCGAGAGTCCGGAGGCGTGCATGCCAGTCGGGATACCGCGGCCATCGTCTTCGACGGTGACGGAGTTATCCACATGGATGTGGACGGAAATGTTCGAGGCGTGCCCGGCGAGGGCTTCGTCGATCGAGTTATCCACAATTTCGTAAACGAGATGGTGAAGTCCGCGAGCGCCGGTGTCGCCGATGTACATCCCCGGGCGTTTCCGAACGGCCTCGAGCCCTTCTAAGATCTTAATTTTATCAGCAGAGTATTCGGAGTTAACGACGGTAGAGGAGTTCTCGGAAGACATCGACAGTAGGCCTTTCGTATCGAGTCGCGAATATCCGCAAGCACGATTCAGCCGATTTCGAGCGCTCCCCGATTCACTCGGAAGATTTTCCCGGCAAAGGGTGGTTCTTCCGTCGAGGTGACGAACACCTGGAGGTCCGTTTCGAAAAGGTAGCGGAGTAAGAACTCTCTTCGCCCCCGATCGAGCTCGGATGAAAAATCATCCAGGAGCAGGATCGGCCGATGCCCAGTTTTTGATCGAAACAAATCGATCTCACAGAGCTTCAGCGCGATGAGCGCGGACCGTGTCTCCCCTTGGGATCCATGGCCTCGCAGCGGTTGGGCCCCATAAAACAGGGCCAAGTCGTCACGGTGAGGTCCCGTAAGCGTTACTCCCGCTCTCCATTCCGCCTCCCGTTTTACCGCGAGCGCTTCACGAAATTCAGCTTCAAAAAACCTTAGTTCGGGGAGGGGGTTTTGTAAAGCAAATCGACCGGGGTCAA
>JBBQMV010000114.1:0-7692 GCA_038329315.1 Bdellovibrionia bacterium
CATCATCCTCGGCGCGGGCGGCGCGGGAATGATGTGCGCGGTCCACGCCGGTCGGCGCGGAAAACGAGTCCTTCTCGTCGACCACGCCGCGAAACTCGGCGGAAAAATTCTCATCTCCGGCGGCGGACGCTGCAACTTCACGAATCTAGGCGCCGGCCCGGCAAACTACGTCTCCCAGAATCCCCACTTCGCTAAGTCGGCGCTTTCGCGATTTCCGCCTTCGGACTTCATCGCGATGGTCGAAGCGCACGGAATCCCCTACCACGAGAAGAAACTCGGCCAACTTTTCTGTGACGAATCCGCGCGCGATATCGTCGAGCTCCTCTCGAAAGAGTGCGCAAATTCCGGCGCCGAAATTCGCCTCGAAACGAAAGTTCTCGCGGTTACTCGGGAAACTTCGGACGGCGACTTCACGATCACGACCGACCGGGGAACGTTCGCCGCCCATTCGCTCGTCGTCGCCACCGGCGGCCTTTCGATCCCAAAAATCGGTGCGACCGGCCTCGGGTACGACCTCGCGAAACAGTTCGGATTACGGCTCGTTCCGCGAGCGGCCGCCCTCGACGGATTCACGTTCAACGAGACTGATGCCCTCGGTTTTCGCGAACTTTCAGGCGTTTCGGTCGACGTCTCCATTACTACGAACGACGTTCGCTTTCGTGAGAACATTCTCTTCACCCATTCGGGCATGAGCGGACCGGCCGCCCTCCAGGCGTCGCTGCACTGGTATCCCGGCGATCCGGTTTTCTTCGACTGGCTCCCGGATTTCGATCTCCTCGCCTGGTTTCTCGAGCGGAAAAAAGCCGGCGATCGATCGGTCGTCCGAAATCTCCTCGGTACGAAACTTCCGGCGCGTTTCGCCGAGCTTCTCTGCGATCAGGGTTTTCCGGATACTTCCCCGCTTCCGCAAGTTTCGGAAAAGGCGCTCGCCGCGTTTTGCGCACGGATTCATGCCTGGCGCCTCGAACCGAAAGGGACCGTCGGATACGGAAAGGCCGAAGTCACTCGGGGCGGAGTGGATACCGACGCTCTCTCCTCTAAAACGATGGAATGCCGAAAGGTGCCGCGGCTCTACGTCATCGGCGAGGTGGTCGACGTGACCGGTTGGCTCGGCGGATATAATTTCCAGTGGGCCTGGGCCTCGGGTTTCGCCGCCGGAACTGCGCTAGAATAGTGACTGTCTAATAATTCTCTGCGGAATTTCTGCGCGAATCATTTCGAAGTGCTTTTGCGCTTCCCCGGTTCTTTGCGGTAAAATGGACGCGTGAAGACCACTCTCCTCCTTGTCTAAGACGATTCTGAAGTTCGGGCCGTCATATCGGAACTCCTCGCTCTCGACCAAATCGAAACCGTCGAAGCCGCGAACGGAATCGAGGCGTGGGAGATTCTAGAATCCGAAATAAATCGCGGTCGATTTCATCTTGTTTTGAGCGACATCGCTATGCCGAAGATGAATGGGTTCCAACTCCTCGATAAGATCCGGAGTGATCCCCGCTTTAAAAAACTCCCCGTCGTACTCACGAGCGGAAACGCCGACCGCGCGCGTGCCGACATGAAATCCGGAGCAGCCCTCTTCGAGCCGAGCGCATTCTTCGCGAAGCCATTCGACTTTGTCAAACTCACGCTCACCATTCGCGGACTCATCGCGAAGGCGCTTTAACTCGGTTCGCTTTTTAGCGCCGGCGCGGAGGACGCCGTCCGCCGCCACTGCCACCGCGACGACCTTCGCCGTCGCCGAACGAGTCTCTACCAGAACTCGGCGGAGGATTTCCTTGGATTTCTTTTTTGCCAGTCAGGGCTTCAATCTGCTGAACGAGCTTCCCGTCGCGATCGGTGACGAAACTCGTCGCCTTCCCCGTCCGCCCGCGTCGTCCGGTCCGACCGATGCGGTGGACGTAGTCTTCGGCTTCGAATGGAAGGTCGAAATTTACGACGTGGGCGACATTATCGACGTCGATCCCGCGGCCCGCAACGTCAGTCGCGATGAGAATTCGATAGGTGCCGGCTTTGAAGTCCGCAATCGCCTTTTCGCGATGGGCCTGCGTGCAATCCGAATGAAGGAAAGTCGCGTCGTAGATCAGGCGGGAGTGAAGCGAACGCCAGAGCCTCGAAACACGGTCTTTGGAGCGCGCGAACACGATGATCGTGCCGGGCTCTTTCTTAAAGAGGTGGATGAGTTCCGAAATTTTGTCTTCTTCGCGAACCCGCAGCAGTAATTGATCGATCTGCGGTTTCTGCTCTTCCGCGACGCCGATTTTCACTTCTTTCGGCGTGTGCATCACGTTCCGCGCGAGCTTTTCGATCGACGGCGGGAAGGTGGCCGAGAACATCAACGTTTGGCGCGTCTTCGGAATGCTTTCGGTGATTCGCGCGAGCTGGTCAGAGAACCCCATGTCGAGCATGCGGTCGGCTTCGTCGAGAATGAGCGTCTGAATGAAGTCGAGCCAGATATTCCCGCGCTCGAGGTGATCACAAAGGCGGCCCGGAGTTGCGACGATGATCTGCGGATATTCGGCGAGCGCCGCTTCTTCGGTGCGCATGTTCGCGCCGCCGATGAGGACGGTAGCCTTCAAGCCTAAGGGTCCGCCGAAAGTTTCGAACACCGCGGCGGTCTGCTGCGCGATTTCACGCGTCGGCGAAAGCGCAAGAATCAGAGTGCCGCTCTTTCCGATAAAACGTTGGACCGTGGGTAAAACGAAACCGGCGGTTTTTCCGCTGCCCGTGGCGGCGGATGCGAGCACGTCGCGTCCTTCGATCGCGAATGGTATGGCCTCGACTTGGACTGGAGTCGGCGATTTATAGCCGACCTTATGGATAAGCTCGAGGAGCGCCGGAACGAGTCCGAGGTCTTCCCACTTAGCGGTGACTAAGGGAGCAGCGGACGGAACATTCTCGACGGGCGTTAAAATTGTCGGAGTAGGAGTCGGATTCGGAGATGGAGCATCGGTCATTTCGAATCCGGTTCTAGCAGGGCCCGACGCTCGGTTCCACACATTCCGGCTCAAGAGTTCAATAGTGACGCACTGCCGCAGGAGACTGGGTTTGCCTATACTTTCATAGACCGTGCGTGTTAGACCTGCATCGTTCACCTATTCTTAGATTGTTACCTGCTAGCCGCTTAGGAGGCCCCATGGGCAAGAAGCTTTACGTCGGAAATCTTCCATTTTCTGCAGTCGATGAGAACCTGGTCGAAATTTTCTCTCAATGTGGAACCGTCGCTTCGGCGAAGGTGATCAGCGATCGTGAAACCGGACGCTCGAAGGGCTTCGGATTCGTTGAAATGGGAACGGACGAAGAAGCCGTAGCGGCGATCGCGAAATTTAACGGCGCTGACTTCGACGGTCGCGCGATCACGGTGAACGAAGCTCGCCCGATGGAACCCCGTACGGGTGGATTCGGTGGGGGCGGCGGCGGCGGCGGCGACCGTGGTGGACGCGGCGGTCGGTACTAAACTTCCGTCGGGGTTTAAAGTTTAAGTCCAGTTTTGGTTTTTGAGTTTTTTTTGCAGTGCTTGCGGTGATTTTTGATTACCGCCTTTTTCAAGGAGCTTCATGTCTCGGGACGATCTCATTAAATTCGAAGGTAAAGTCGCCGACATTACGGGCGGCGGAAACTATGTCGTGACTTTAGATAACGGCATGACCATCACGGCCCGGATCTCGGGCAAAATGAAAAAATTCAAGATCCGGATTATCGTCGGTGACCGGGTCACGGTCGGCGTCTCGCCTTACGATCCTACGCATGGCTTGATCACCCACCGGCAGAAGCTGGGCTAACCTCAACCGTTCCCAAGACTGCGAGAGACTTTCATGAGTTTTCAAAAATCGACCGGTGAAGAACACGTCCGCACGCTCCCTAAGGGACATCTGCGCTGCTTCCAGTGCAAGAAAGTCATCCCTTCGAAAGACGGCGAATGGCGTTCGTGGGCGACCATGCAGGCTTTCCTCTGCAAGCCTTGCGATAAGCTGACCGCTAAGCGTCCTGAGCGGAAGTAACTCTCGGGCAGTAAGCTCGTTCGCGGATAGGAGGGCTATGCCCGACTGTAGCGAAGCGAGCTGTTCTAGCGATCTAGCATTTTGTCCCCTACACTAAAGGCATAACCGCACTTTAGAGGGGGCTTTCCGATGAGTATCGATTCCTTTTCCGAGATTGACCGTCGCTTGAAGCGGATCGAAACCGCGCTTGGGATCGTGGAGATCGCCGGCGAACCGGTTACTCCCGTTCAAAAGCGTCCTCCCGGCTTGGCGCCGATCGGATATGTGCCTCGCGCCGCCAACGCGCCTCGCCCTCCGGCCTCGGCTTCACCTACGAGCGGACTCTTTCTTGGCGCAATCGCCGGCTTCTGCTTGCTCCTCGCGGCGGTCTTGATGATTCGGCTCGCGATCGAATCCGGTTGGCTTACGCCGATGCGCCAAGTCTGGATCACCGCCCTCTTCGGTTCCGGCTGCGTCGCTACCGCTTTTTTCGCGAACTCACGCGACCGCGCTTACCTCTCGATCCTTCCCGGCCTCGGTATCGCGATTCTAAATCTCGCGGTCTACGGCGCCGCTTTCGTCCACCACCTGATCGAGCCGGCGATGGCCTACGTCGCGATCTCGGGGATCGCGGTCCTCTGCCTCGTGCTCTACGCGACCTTTTCGGAAGACCTCTATATTATCTACGCCGTGCTCGGCACCCACCTCGGAACGATCTTCCTTGGCGGATCCTCCCCGAACCCCGAAACCCCGCTTTGCGTGCTCGTGATCTGGAACATCATCTTCGCAAACCTTGCGGTTCGCGCGCAGTCCCGTCGTCTCATTTCGGTCGTCGCGTACTGTGGATTCGCCACCGTCTATTTCGTCGGAAATGCATCCGCCGTCGCGGCGGCGGCCATTACCCAGGCTATTTTATTTTTCATCTGCCTCGCGGCGACGATCCAGTTTTCGAAACGTCACCAACACCCCCTCACCGAGGGCGAAGCCTGGTCGCTCTTCCCTCCGCTCCTCGTTTTCTACATCACCGAGTACGCCTGGCTCACGAAGCTCCTCGGACCGGCGACTCCGTATCTCTTTCTCTCGCTCGCGGGCATCGTTTGGATCGCTTACGCTTTGGCGGCCCGGAAGGTGCGGGACCCGCTCACGAGCGGCCGTCTCGTCTACCTCTTCGTGGCGGGCACGATCCTCCACGCCTTCTTTTTCCAAATCGTTCCGGACGAAGCGAAACCCATCGTCGGCCTTTTACTCTCTGGCTTTATCCTGCTTCGGAGCGACCGCCTCGACTTCTCCGGGGACCATGTCGGATTCCAGATGCTTGCGATCTTTACCGGCATGGGTGGATTTCTCATGGCGCTCTTTGATGCCGGTGCGCACGACACCCGGTTCGCGATCTTAAATGGCGTCGCCTACGGGATCGGTCTCCTCTACTTCGCTCTCGCCGCCCGGCATGCGAAGGGCGAAACCCAAATCCGCGATCTCGCCGCCGTCATGGCCCATCTCCAGTGGATGACCGCTCTCTACCGCGTACGGGAATTCTTCGGTGTCGATTCGCTTTCGCTGGTCGTGACCATTCTTTGGGTAGGTTATGCGTTCGTGGTCTTCGGCATCGGATGGACGCGCCAGTTCGCGTGGCTCTGCCGCTCGTGTCTCTTCATCCTCTCCTTCTGTATCTTGAAGCTGATGATTTACGACATGTGGAACCAACCGGCGATGGTGCGAATCATCTCACTCGCCGGACTCGGGATTTCGCTCTACGCGTTCGGCTACCTTTTCCGACGGGTTTCCACCTGGTCGGATGCGCAGACCTAGTCAGGGATGCGGATTCAACTCGATAATGCCGGTCTTTTCCGGGAGCGGAATTCCGCGCGGGAGAAGCTCCGAACGAAACCGCCAGAACGCGGGTAGGCCGATCGCGATAATTCCAATGATCAATGTCGAGGAAACGCCCGCGCCGATTTGGAGTGCCCGGTGCGTTCCCTGGGAAGCCGCGAGGAAACCCATCCACGTATTTCCGATCAGCGGTCCGCTCATGTAACTCAGCATCTCGATTCCCGCGAGACGACCGCGCACCGAATCCGGAATCGTCTCGTTCCAAAGACTCGCGCGAAACATCCCGCTCACCATATCCGCGAAACCAGACGCGACGAAGAACCCGAGCGCCATATAAACCGTAGTCGAAAATCCGGCCCCCCCGATCGCCACGCACCAGCCGAGTGCGGCCATCGTGATGTAAACCCCGTACCGGCGTTTCCCGATCGTCCACCGACTCAGCGCCGAGCAGATGAGCGCGCCGAAGGCACCCGAAGAATATAGCCAACCGAGCACCCGGGCATTTCCACCGGAACCGCCAGAAGCCGCCCACTCATCCGCGAGTGCGGGGAAAAGTGCCAACGGGTAGCAAAACATCATCGCCGCGATATCGACGAGGTAGGAACCGAGTAATACCGGGCGGGAAGCTGCATAACGAAGTCCGCTGATAATCGTCGCGACACTCGGACGGATCATTTTTTCGATCCGCTCGGGTTCGGGAATGCCGATGAGAAAGAAGATCGATAGGATATACGAGAACGAATCGACCCAGAACGCGCCCCGAATCCCGAACTGGGCCACGAGCAGCCCCCCGATCGTCGGACCGATCACGTGGGCGAACGTACCGCGAAATCCATTCAGCGCGCTAATCCGCGAGATATCCACGGGCGCGACGAGTCTCGGCGTAAGCGATTCGAGTGCCGGACGGTGAATCCCCGAAAGCGCCGAAAGGAGCGCCGCGAGCACGAAGCAGGGCCAGACTTCCGGCCCCTGAGTCACGAATGGATAAATGGCGCACAGAATCGCCAGGCCAAACTCACACCGGATGATGAGCTTTACTCGGTTCGTCGAATCCGCGAGCGCGCCGCCCCAGAATCCCGTCAGCACGAGCGGGATGAGCTGGACCACGCCGATGAGTCCGACGGAAGCCGTCGACTTCGTCTTTTCATAAACGTGAAACGGAAGGGCCACGAAGCTCAGGCTCGTGCCGAGCACACTCACGAGCTGTCCGAAATAAAGTCGCCGAAATGCGGGGTATTTTTTAAGCGGCGAAAGATCAAGCCACACTTGGCACCGGCTCGCTCCGATTCATCCGCCGCTCGAGCGGGATCAGGAAAAAGAGAATCATGATCGAAAATGCGATGCTGATCTTCGAGATGAACCCCATACCGACGAGATTACCGCCGACGCCGGGCTGCAGAATCGCCGCGGACAGAAACGCTCCGGCCGCACTCGACGCGTTTTGGAAGACGGAAAGAAATGAAACGAAGCGCGCACGTTCGTGAGGCGCGGGAACTCGGGAGGCGACCGCCGTCGTAGCAACACCGCGCACCCCCATCGAAGCCATAAATCCGACGAAGATGACGGCAATCGGGAGCGGCGTCGGTTCGAGCGCAAATCCGAAATAGGTGACGAGCACGAGGCAGGCCGTCGCGAAGCCGCTGACCACGGAAGCACCGAGGCGATCGATCATTCGCCCCCCGACGATCATCACGCCGAAGCTCGTGAGACCACCCACTAAGTAAAGGAGCCCAAGTTTCTCACGCGGGAACGCGAGATTAAATTCGAAGAACGTAGCCATGTTCGGGATCATCAGAAAACCGGCTACCATCGCGGCGGCCACACACACATAAGCGAACCATACTTCGCGCTTCGAGAGCATCAACTTCGCTGCCTCTATAGGATGCTC
>JBBQMV010000115.1:0-7688 GCA_038329315.1 Bdellovibrionia bacterium
TATCCTTCGCGTGCAATCGGTTCTGCCTGCGGTCCCACTCGAATTTCATTTTTCCGGCGATAAACCCGAACGACAGAAAAAAGAAATGGTTCAAATTTAAAAGGAAGGAATGAATTTCTCCAGAGATGTAGATGCTTCCAAGGACTGCTAAGATACTAGATCCGGCGAAAACCAACTCCCGATGCTTTCTAAGCTGGGTGATCTGAAGTCCAAAAAGCAGCATCAAGACGAGCGATCCACCGACCTGTTTTTCGGCGAGAAGGGCCGAGAACATTTTCGAATGCATGTGCTGAAAGGGGAGGATCACGACGGCGTAGTTTAGAAAATCGTCGAAGACCGTCGAAAATATAAAAAACGTCAGAAAAAAGGATCGAGATCGAGTTTTTTCCGTCCAAAGTATTAGGAAAAGGAATGGCGTGAAACTCGTATAGAAATGGAACGCGTCTGCATAAAAGTAGTCGGAGAGCATGCTTCGGTAAATCCACTCGGAAATCGGCGTCGTTCCCGAAAATCCGAAGTCGGTGAGTGCCCATGCAGGTAAAGTGCCGCCTTGGTTCACTCCGATGAAAAGGCCGATGCTCAGCGCGGAGACGGTGGTCGTTACGGGATATTCCCGGATCGGCCCCAGGATCTTGTTCAGGACAAACCGGGGTCCGATGGTCAGGCGAGGAGTGAATGCGCGCAGCAGGGCGACCGAAGCTTTTAACCACGCCATAGTATCGCTGCGTAAAGAATTGCCATGGTTTCCGACTGCGAAGTATACCTCCGCCCAGCGGTGCGGCTTGAACCGTTTCCGATAAAGTTCCATTCCTTCGAAATTATAAAAAGCGCGGATCTGGGCGGGCAACGTGACAAGCATCAGCCGGAAAAGCGGAGGAATTTCGAGATTCGGAGTATTCCTAGGAAGAACGGCCGGAACGACGCCGAGGCTAGCCTCGAAGGCTTGGGACTTATTGAGCGCTTCCATCACGTCAATCGTCATGAGCTCGCCCGAGCCCTTCGGGGCGTCTCTCCTCAGTATGACGTCTTCGAGGTAATAGGACTGTATCTTCGGTACGGGGCTGGCGACGACATAGCCTTCGATTCGCTTCGGTGATCGAAGGACGAAATATCTCCGATCCGCCATCTGCCGAAAAGGATCGGTCGCAAGCGTGAAGCCGCTGAGACTGAGCCAACGTGGACTGGACCAATCCTTGTAGATCTCTTGGAGGACGGCGCGCTTCTCGGAATCCTTTTCGAGATCGTCCCATTGCCATTCTATGACCCTCAGGCCAGCTTTCACCGCGAAGTTCCTCGCCGAGCGAACACCCCGACCCGAGTTTCCAGTCGGCATCCACTCCGTGAGTTTTACCCAAGGTTCCGAGCCGATTTGAATGGTTTGGAATCCGAGCGCGGCGAGGTCCTTTGCGAATGGTTTGTAAACTGAGACGAAAGCGGAGATCTTGGGCGAAAGTGCGCCGTAAATCTCGGCCCACGCTTCGGAAAAGGATGCACCCCCTTCTGGAATGAGTGGTTCGAGCGCGAAAAGAGTTACGTCTCCGACCTGTTTGAACGCGAAAACGAATCCTTCTTTCGTCTGAAAAAAATTGAGATCGGCCAAAAACCAAACAAAATGGCTTGAGTTGAATCCGAGCTGTTTGAATTTCGCATAGGCTATTTCACGATCGATTAACGTCATTTTACGGGCTCCGGTGAGACGAACGGAAAGGTCGCCTTCGGGCAGACGTCTTTTCTTCGAACCATAGATTTTGCGATAGCGAGGCTTTCCGATTTCACTCGGGCCGGCAGCCAACTTGAATTTTCGGCCTTAAGCTTCAAAGCCAAATCACTCTGAAAAAGATCCTCGAGGCTGTCTTTCCAAATGTGGTCGAGGCCGAATGATTTCGCGATTCCCCAGTTCGCGTCGAAAAAATCATATTCGGTGTAGAGAGTCTTGGATTTTCCGCTTTGTTCGAGAACGATCACACCGTCGTTTTTTGTCTGGTTATTGCTCTTTTTTAGTCCGTACCGGTAAACTTTGAAGCCTGGACGAGGCGTAGAAACGAGATGGATCATTTGGTTTCGTTCGTTCGGGACGAATGGGAATGGAATTTCCTCCTCCCACTCGGTGACTGTTCGGTTTCCATCAACTTCGACGGCTGCGACTCGCACCAGTCCTTCGAAAATTCCGACGTAGGCCGGGTAATCGTCGACGACCTCTACCATTCTCTCGAAAGGAACTGATACCACCATGCGCTGACCGACGCCGATGTAGGTTGGATTCTTCAGCATCTCGAAGCACTGGCTCTCCACTTCGGGTTCGCCTGGGCTGGACGGCACTGCCCGTTTGAGTGAAACGTTTTTCGGCCAGGTCTCGAGCAGCATTCGAATTCCTTCGCGATAGGGGCTGGGGACCGTTTCGAGTTGGCCCAGATACGGATATTTTTCCTGAAGTCCGGCAAACGTCTTCGGTAAAGCCATTTCCGCGCCTAGTGCATTTCCGAGGAGTAAGTAAGTAATGCCGAAGCTTAAGAGGTGTTTCATAGGAGTTGGAAAGGCGCCGAGAACTGAATTCCGAAGGGGCGGGAGTTTCCTCCGGCTTGGGAGTTCTTCACGAGAAGGTAGGACTCGACCCCCAGAAAGAAAACGGACCAAAAGTGAAGTGTAATTCCCGGCCCGAGTTTTCCGTCATGGTGCGAGGCGAGGAAACCCGTGTAAAGGCCGCTTATTCCTGCTGGCAATCGACCGTCGCCGGAGTGGGAAAATGCGAAAGCCAAAGAACTTATTAAAACCGAAGCCCATGGAGAGCGGGTCAGATAGTAAGCTTCGTTTTGGACGAAACCGCGGTAGAACATTTCTTCGGGAGCGCCGCTTCCGATTGGATAAAGAATCGTCTGGTTAAACGCGACGAAACGATTTGAGGCGGAAGTGAGCCGCTGGGTCGGAGTGAGTCCGTCCTTGATCTGGGAGTGGTAGTCGTAAGCGGTATATCCAGCGACCAGGATGAGTGGGACATAGACCCAAGGGTTCGAGAGTTGGTCCCCGCGAAAAGGTTCGAGAAAAAGGTCGCCGGTCGATTTCGTTTCGATACCTTGGCCGAGGTCTCCACCCCGGGCGAGGAGCGTGCTCCGATAGGTTTCGAAGACGTTCACCATATGGTATTTCAAGCCGATTTCCTGAAGAAAAGCCGCGCCGATCGGACGAGTCAGGTCGACCGGTGTGGTGTCGTAATTCGTCGAAGCCGAAGCCGAAGTCGAAGTTACGAACTTTATGCATTTCTTCGTCCTTGGATCTCGCTCGACGCAGACTAAGTGTTTTGTCCGAATGATGGTTCCGGGACTTGCGGCCGGATAGTCCTCGGGGACGCCGTCAAGCGAGAGTGGAGAGCGTTTCGAAAGGTGGTATCCGTAGCCGAAAGTTCCGATTTCGATCGTGGCTTCTCCGAGCCCCAGCCAAGGTTCTCCACGGAGTAATCGTCCTCCACCGGGAACAAAAGTATTGAACCAGCCAGCGACATGCGGATTTGGCGTGGTGTGGTCGATGCTGGGTGGCGGAGGCTCTACGACTTCGGGGTCCGCGAACGCATTCGTGCACGCTACGAGCAGGGCCCCCGCTATCCCATGTAAAAGTAGAGAGAAAATCCGAGATCGTATTTTTCTTTGAGCAGTAGGGGGCGTATCCAATGGCACGCCCAATAGGGTAAGAAAATTCTAGACTTGCGCCAACGGTAAAATGGGCGTTGGAACAGCTTAATGGCTGCGTTAAAATTAATTCTGACGCCGAATTTTTAGACTTCAAGTCGTCAAGTAGTGGGTGCCGAAGGTCGGAGTCGAACCGTTTATTGAAGATGGTGGCTCTCCCGAGAATCGAACTCGGACACCCTTGCGGATACCGGATTTTGAGTCCGGCGCGTCTACCAATTCCACCAGAGAGCCACTCTTGTGAGAGTCCATTTTCTATCGCGAAGGCTTCGTCTCGTCCACCGGCCACTCGAGAAAACGCGCCTTCCATTCCGGGCGTGGGAGCAGGCAGGTCTCCTGCCTGCCGAACCAGCGGTAGCGATTTCGCGCGACCCACCGATAAACGGCGTCGCGAATCGGGCGGGGAACGATGAGAAAAACGGCGCTTAAGTTCCAGGGAAATGCGAGCTCGCGAGCAATTCGGAGCGCTCCCGTCGAATGAAGGTAGGGAACGCCGTCTTCGATGAGAATGATGCTTTCCAAGGCTTGACCCTCGGGAATGCCGTATTGCGTTAATATTTTTTTGGCAAAGTCGCCCTGGAGGGAAGCGAAGCGAAATTTTCCACGTTTATCCCGGTGTAATATAAAGCGGACAGCGGCGTCGCAAAGGTTGCAGACTCCGTCGTAGAGTACAATTTTTTCGTCCCTGCCTTTCATTGCATCCAGAATACCGCAGGACTAGAGTGGATACATTATTCATTTTTTCAATGGAGGCTCTCGATGAAATCCCTTAGCTTGCTCGCACTCTTGGTTTCCGCTTCTGTATTCGCCGCTTCTGCCGTAACGAAAATCGAACTCGGGACCGGCACTCCGAAGAACAAAGAAGAAATGGTATTCAGCAAAGATAAACTGACCGTGAAAGCCGGCGCGAAAGTCGCGCTGACTTTCAATATCTGCGGCTCGTCGAAGGGCATGACCCACAATTTCGTGCTCGTGAAACCCGGCAAAGCCCAAAGCGTCATCGACGCTTCGGTTGCCGCCGGCCCGGATAAAAATTGGATTGCCGACAGCTCGGACATCGTTGCTAAGGGCAAGCTTGTCGACGCCGGTGAGTCCGAAACGATCGACTTCACGGCGCCTACTGAGCCGGGAGAATACCCATACGTCTGCACGTTCCCGGGCCACGCCACCATGAAGGGCGTGATGAAGATCACGAAGTAATTATTAGCTCAGTCCCTGGACTTCGCTCGCGGCGACGAGGCTGAAGGAGGCAAGTAGGGTCTGGAGCATTTAGAAGCCCACGCCCGCGCGGAAGCCCCAGCGCATTTCGTCGGCATCGAGCAGGTTTTCGCCGTACCCGTGGAAGATCTGGAAATAAAGGGGGAGGAGAAGCGCCCGCGACGAGTTCTTCTCCCGGTACGTGATTTCTTGGCCGCCCTGGAGCGGATTCACGCGCGTCTTTCCGCCACCATAGAGACGGAGAATGACTTCGTTCACCTCGAAAATTCCGAGGAGATCACTCAAGCCGATTTGGAGCTCCCAGATCCCACGACGTTTCGGCAGGTTTTTGCTATCGTCCCGGGACATTCCGTAGGGGTACTGGAGTTTTGCCGACCACCAGATTCCCTTCGACGGAAGTAGGCGCGTGCTCGTGTAACGAGTGTAGAACCGGTTCCAGCTCCGTGAATCCGGGCCAGCCTTTCCGTTCGATTCATGCTCGTTTCCGATGTCGAGATCACGGGCCGTCTCATTTTCACCACCGAGGCGGAAGCGGTAGAACAGTTCGGGGTTAAAGTTCAGATCACGAAACGGAGCCGACTCCTTAAAGAGGTCCCACATCATGAGCTGTGTATAGCCGAAATAGAGGTGGGAGTTCCGCAAGATCTGCACCTTCATGCTGACTTGGACCTTCGTAATCGGCGATCCGAGGAGAAAATAGGAAGGTTTGTAGCGTTCAAAAAAGCGGATCGGCTCATTCTCGGAAGTGCCCTCCGGCAAGGTCGAATCGGCGGCATAGGACGAGGAAAGGGCACTTAAGGCGAGGAGGATAGAAAGCATTTCGCGAAGTTACCGCCGACGGGTGTTTTATGCTAGGGGAAGGGGGGTGAAGAAGAAACGCTTCTCGAAGGTGAATATCGAGATCAGTAATATCTGTAACCTCCAGTGCAGTTTCTGCCCGGAAGTCGTGCGAACCAAGGGGATGATGGACCCCGGGCTCTTCGCGAAAATCGTCGAAGAGATCGGTCCGATCACCGACCAGGTATGCCTTCACCTGATGGGCGACCCACTCGTTCACCCGGCCCTCGATTCGTTCATCGAAACCTGTGCGCGTTTCGATACTCCGATCTTCCTCGTGACGAACGGGGTTCTCCTGCGGGAGCGCCAAGTCGAACTTCTCCTGCATCCGATCATCCGGCAGGTGAACTTTTCGCTCCATAGTTTTCCGGATAATTTTCCCGAACGTGATCCGGCCCCGTACCTTGAAAAAATATTCGCCTTCACGGAACGCGCGTTTCGGGAACGACCGGACCTCTACGTGAACTACCGACTCTGGAATCTCGACGCGCCCGACGGAGATCCGAGCGGAACCGGTGCGCGGAATCGACGACTACTCGAACTCGTGAATGCGCGGTTCGCTCGCGAAGGGGCAGCGGTCAGTCCGTCCGAGATCGACGTGCGTACCCAGAAGAGCTATCCGGTGCGGGATCGTCTCTATCTCCATTTCGATACGGAGTTCGTTTGGCCTTCGCTCGACCTTCCAGTGATCGGGGAGTCGGGGCGATGTCACGGACTCTCAAGTCACTTCGGAGTGCTCGTCGATGGTACGGTCGTCCCGTGCTGCCTCGATAAAGAAGGGAACATTCCACTCGGGAATGCGGGCAATGAGAAGATCATGGACGTTCTCGAGTCGCCGCGAGCGAGAAAAATCCTTCGTGGATTCCGCGACCGGAAATTGACTGAAGACCTCTGTCGGCGGTGCAACTACATCGAACGGTTTAGCTGAAATAAATTTTTTTTAAGCCGGTTACGGCAGTTTTGGCGCTCTCGCTAAAGCTTCGAAACCGGGTTATCCTTAGGAAAGCAGTGCCTCCCTTTCTCTAAGGAGAACTCATGAAATTCGCTATCCGCTTCGCCCTTCTCTTCATCGCGATTTCTTCTGCCCAGGCGGCCGAAGACGACCTTCGGATTTTAGTCCGTGGCGGGTGCCTCGACGAATCGAATTGCTGTTTCGGGAAATGGAAAATTTCATCGGACGCCGACGTCTTTCAAACCGACGACGCGATCGATAAGACCGCATCGGTGAAGGCCGGCCAAGAAGTCGAAGCGACTTCGGGTCGCGTTCATTCGGATCCGGGCAAACTGAAGATCGTTTTCAATCACGGCGACTGGAAGAAAGGCCAAGTGATTGGACTCTACAGCGAGCCCGACGAAAACGGAAAAGCCCAGATCGGAACCGCGGACAATGCTGAGACGATTTCCGTTCCGTTCCTAAAAAAGGGGCAGAAATGCGACAAGCCGGGCAAAGACTGCTGGGCGACCGCACTCTCGCATCCGAAAGTGAAGTGGATGATCAAAATCAAACTTCCGGAAGACCAATCCGGATGGGTGAATTCTACCCACGTTGCGACCGATTCGGAGTGCCGGCTTTAACGTCTATTTGTGAAATTGGTAATCGTCCGCTCGGGTAATCGGACGTGAAGTTCCGGTGACGACTGTCGCGGCATTTTTTTCGTTCGCGATTGAAATTTCGTGGGCGCCCGATTCTTTGAAGACGCGTCTGGCAAAGGCCGCCCACGAATCGCCCGTGACATGCACCCCGATGAGGATGCGTCCTTCCTTTACGAAGCCTTCGTAGCGGCGGGCTTCGAAGACGCTGGCTCCGATACCCGCGAGTGTTCCAGCGATTCCTGCTCGCTCCATCACCGCGAGCAGTGGACCCGCCACGAGGAACGGGCCGACGCCCGGAATCCCGTGAGCATGGATGCCTGGGATTTCTGCCTTTGGATGAGCGGGTAAGATGACTGAAAG
>JBBQMV010000116.1:0-7652 GCA_038329315.1 Bdellovibrionia bacterium
GATTCGAAAGATCCGAATCAAGTGCTCAACGATACGGCGAAAAATCTCAAACTTTGCTGTTCTTCGTCGCAGGCGACTTTGAAGTTCCAACCGTACCAGTACACGGAGATGAAAGTTACGATTCAAGAATACGACCGCACCCTCACGGGCTGCCTTCCAAACAGCGGGAAAGTCGCGGATCGCGTCCAATCGAAGCCGGGCGAAACGAAAATCGACGACGAAGACTTGTCCGACGAACAGAAAGCGCGAATTATGGGTCTTCAACCGCCAGTTCAGAACTCCGGCGACGCGAACAAATAGTCGCGCTCGTTTTATCTTTCCCTTAACCGAATCCCGGTCCGGCTCTAACCAAGCCTGATCGGGATTCGTGCATTTTAAAGGCCTGCAGGCGATGGCGCTTCGAGACGAGTGTATGCTCGAAATTCACCTCGAATCCGAAATCGATATCGCCCTTCCGATCGAATTAACGGCGCGGGCTATTCGGCGAAACGCAGCGCTGGATCGATGGATTCCAAATCGTGCCCGGCGGACACGGGGATGGCCGTGGTGGCACCGGACGAGGTGGAGTCGGTGGGATTGGCCGTGGTGGTGGGTATGAACCGCGACTTAGGATTTCGTTCTGAAGGAGGTTTCGCATGCGGAGCGCGTGAGCTTCGAGTTGGCTTCCGGCTCGAGCGGCCTGGTAAGTCGCTTGGTACTGGCGTTGGAGCGGATCGAGTTCGCCCATGCCCATGCGGGTCAGCGATTGGCTTAGAACGACTTCGGACCGAGCGTAAGTATTATTTCGGAGACGAAGATCGGCCGCCTCGATGTTCGAACCGGCACGCGCCGCTTGGTAGCGGGCTTCGTATTCGGCGGCGTACTGATCGATCGAGAGTACGTTGTCGTAAAGGCACTGAATGTTTTCGTTACCCTTTTGTTCGAACGCCTGGATCGAATGGTTTCGAATAGTGAGGTAAGTCGATTCCGGGACGCCACCGGCGCGTGCGGATTGGTACTTCGCTTCCATCGTGACTTGGAGCGAATCGAGCTGCACGAGCGCGGCGCTGCCGAGGGATTGAACATCGGAATAAGAGATGGCGTAAGAGCTGTCAGAGTTCCGAGCTTGTTGGGCGCGCTGTTCTTCGAACGAACCAGCACGGGCGGCTTGGTAAGCCGCTTCCTGGCGTTCCATGTCGTCGAGGTAATAGTTCATGTCGCTCAGGAGCTGGGTTCCATCCGAGTAGCGGCAGTCTTGGGGGAGTTGCCCGGCCCCGGCGGAGACGGCGGTCAGGGCCGACGCTAGAAGAGAGAATGTTAGAAGTGGGATTCTGTTTTTCATTTTGAGTTCCTCGGTTCTCAGCAGTGCAGCGGGTGTACCAACTCTGAAAACGAATTAAAGCGGGAGCGGGCGCCGCACTTCGCTGGCCTGGGGACGGAAAGACACCGAATCGGACAAAATAAAAAGCCCCCAGCTTTTGGCTGGGGGCTTTTTATTTTATGAGAATTTGGCGGGCCCGGAGAGATTCGAACTCCCGACCAACTGGTTCGAAGCCAGCTACTCTATCCAACTGAGCTACGAGCCCGCACTACTCGATTTACGAGGATAGGTTAGTGGTCGCTCTTTTTTTTCGCTTTTTCAAGCTTCCCATGGACGCAGGCTTCGTACGCCGGATCGGCTTGGCCGTCCTTCAACTTGCCCTTGCTCTTACCCTTCGTTTTTTTCGCGCACTCTTCATCATGAATGACGATCGTACGTTGGTCGTCCATCTCGTTTCTCGGGTTGGCCAGGAGTTCCTTACCGTCGCCGCCGGAGATGCCGGTATTGACGGTTTGATCGGCGGAAACCGAAGCGATTGAGGCGAGGAGAGTGCCAAATGCGATCAGAACGAAACGACGAAAGTTTAAGGTTTGCATAGGCACTACTTTCCGCGTGGCCCGGATGGAACTCAAGTGAGATTCCTTTAATTACCTCGGGAAAACAGCGGGGTGAGTGACGAATCGAGTCGCTTCCGCCACCCTGTTTTTTGTCGGTTTTCCGCGCGTTGTGCTATTCTAAATCAGATTTAAACGGGCAGGTGCCCCAACGAAGGAAGTATTTATGGCCAGCAAGAAACTCGATATTCAGAAAATGATCGGCCGCCTCAAAGAAGCGCGCACCCAAATCGAAAACCTCATTAAGGATCGGTCTTGGATCGAAGAAGCGAAAAAGGTCGCGGAGAAGCAGGGCCAAGAAGTGAAGAAGATTCTCGACACCGACGTCGCGAAGCTCAAAGCCTTCCTTGAAAAAGAGAAGAAGGAACTCGAAAAGCTCCAAGCCCAAATTCCGGGCGAAGTCGACAAGCTGAAAAAGTTCGTCGATGGCCAAAAGAAAGAACTCACCAAGCTCCTGGGCACCGTGAAGGCGACCGCCAAGAATAAGGCAAAGACGGCCAAGGGAAACGTGAAGGCAAAGGCGACCGTCGCCCGCGCCAAAGCGACCCAAGCCGCCGAATCCGTGTCCAAGCGCGTCTCGAAAAAGACCGCTAAGGGCACGACCGCCACGAAAAAGGGCGCTTCCACAGACGCTAGCCCTACCGTTTAATGGCGTTTGACCCGAATTTTTCCAAGATTTCGAATGAAACCGCCCACCTCGTCATGGGGTCGGGCGGTTTCTTGACTTTACCGTACCCACGTGGGCATTCTGAGCCCGACTCCGTTACCTAAACCTATAAGTGAGGAATTCCAGAATCGTCTATGGAGGTTAAACCTAAATCCCGCGTGTCTATTATCCCGGCCGGTTCGGCGCCAGCGTCGTCCACCCCCGGTTCCACTCCTTCTCCAATTTCTACGGGCGGCCCTTCGCCTATTAAGCCCGCAGTTCCGGGAGCCCCGTCGACGATGACCGTCACCGGCTCTGGGTCCGGTGCTAAGATCACGATCGGCGGTGGCGCACCTCGGCCTCCGTTCGGCGGCGGCGGATTCCAACCTCGCCCTCCGCGCTATCCGAAGCGTGACCTCACGAAATTTAACACCGACGAACACCGGATCAACGACCGCATTCGCGTTCCGCAAGTCCGGCTGATCGATCAAAACGGTGAGCAAAAAGGCGTCGTTTCCACGACGGATGCTATGCAAATGGCTCGCGAAGCCCTTCTCGACCTCGTCGAAATTTCTCCGAACGCGGCTCCGCCGGTTTGCAAAATTCTCGATTACGGCAAGTTCAAGTACGAGAAGAAAAAGAAAGACCACGAAGCCAATAAGAAGCAAGTCGTCGTCAAGGTGAAGGAAGTCCAACTTCGTCCGAACACCGACGAACACGATCTGGACTATAAGTTCAAGAACGTGCGCACCTTCCTCGAAGAAGGCGATAAGGCGAAGATCACGATGATGTTCCGCGGCCGAGAAGTCGCGTACGTCGACGGCGGATACAAGACGATGCGCCGGTTGATCGAAGAGCTCGGTGAGCTCGCGATCGTCGAAGCGCCACCGAAACTCGAAGGCAAAAAGCTGATCATGGTCATCGGGCCGAACCCGAAGGCTAAGAAGATGATCCCGAAAGTTTCGAAGCCGAAGGTGCCTCTGACCGAAGCCGAAATGGCTGCACACCAGAAGGCGAAAGCGGCGAAAGCCGAAGCGGCTAAGGCAGCGATGGCGGCAAAGGGTGGTACCGATACCTCCGAGGAAGCCGATGGGGACACCGAGCTCGACTCTGAATCCGAATCGGAGTCCGAAGTCGAGGTCGAGGCCGAAGTCGAGGCTGAAGCCGACGGCGCCTCCGAAGAGGCCTAATCCTTCACTAAAATAAGTCATTCGCGAAGGCCGAGCTTGGAGGTTCCAAGGCTCGGCCTTCTGCATTTGGTCGTTCGAAAGGCCCTGCTATAATGCTCCGCTACAATGCTCTGCGTTAATATTTGTGCCGTAACGCGATCTTGCTTACGGGCGGTCTTTTCAGTAGGTTAGCCCTCTCCTCAAAAGAGAACTTCAAGGGGTGTTGCTCACAATCACGGATTCGTTCGTGTACGTGGCTCCCGTAGGTCCGACTCCCAAGCCGGAACTCGATCGGTGTCAAACGCCTTGAAGATATAGCGAGCTCGTCTCGTAACTGCTTGGGTGAATAAGGAAGCCATGCCAAAACAAAAAACCAAAAAGGCCGCAGCGAAGCGATTCAGCTTCACCGCGACCGGCAAAGTAAAATTCAAGCGCACGAACAAGCGCCACGGAATGGGGAACAAGAGCGCCAAGCGTAAGCTCAAGCTCCGCGCCGGTGGATATGTGTTCAGCGGCGACGTTCAACACATCGAAGAGTGCATGCCGTACGGCAAATAAGCCCGGACTGCTTCTCTCTCTAAAAACAACATTCACCGAGCTGTTTAAGCAGTAAATAAACAGCCCATTCTAAGGAGTTTCTCAATGCCTCGCGCAAAACGCGGTTTTAAACGCCGCCAACGTCGGAAGAAGATTTTAAAAAAAGCAGAAGGTTTCGTCCTTCGCCGTAAGAGCTCGGCAGCACGTACGGCAGAAGCCGTCGACCGCGCAGGCGTCTACGCCTATCGCGATCGTCGTGCGAAGAAGCGCGACTTCCGCCAACTCTGGATCGCTCGTATGGCGGCCGCTCTCGGAGCGAACGACATGAGCTACTCGCGTTTCATCGGCGCGATGAAGGTTGCGAAAGTCGAACTGGACCGTAAGGTCCTTTCCGATATCGCAATCCGCGATCCTCAGGGATTCGCGGCGATCGTGAACGAACTTCGTTCGTCCGCACCTAAGCTCTAAAAATTAGACGGATTTCAGTCGAGACGGAGCCCCCGAAAACCTAATGGTTCTCGGGGGCTTTTTCGTGGAGTGAGGAAAAAGAGGGGTGGGTGGAAACAGTGATTGACGCGAGGCGTTAACTTTCATATAAGGCCCTTAGTTAGGAAGAAGGCGCGAAGACTCTGGTCAGTACGAGTTTCGATTCGTAAATAATTTTGGGGCTTCCTGGGATACGCACTCATCCCCACGCTCTGGTTAATGGAGCAGGAAGCATTTGGGTAGGCACCTCATCATCGGATGAGGTGCCTTTTTCTTTTCTGGCGAGCCTCCGTACCTCAGGAAATAGCGTGGGTGAATGGCGGGATGCTCGTTTAAGGCGAAGGTCTGGAACGAAAGTGCGAGATCACTCATAAAAAAGGCCGCCCTGGGAGTGGTTCCCAGAGCGGCCAATCTGAGTACGAAGTGCCAGAGGCTTAGAGGGAGCGAAGTGCGTTGTACGCGTTCACGACGCCACCCGTGTTCGAAAGCGTTGAGAACGGAGCCTTCGTCGTCGGATTTTCCGGAGTGGACCTCACCTTTGAAGGAACGTTTACTTCGAGGTTTCCGAAGGTCGTGACGGTCGAGGTCAGGATCTTCTTCAGCTGGACCGCGGTGAGTGTCGGCTTCTGCGAAAGAACGAGGGCAGCGACGCCCGCGACTTCCGGAGTGGCCATCGACGTTCCCGAATACACGGAGTACGTGCCGTCTGGAGTCGTCGAGTAGATCTGCGAGCCCGGAGCGAAGAGATCGACCGTCTTCGCACCGTAGTTCGAGAACGTCGCTGGGAGACGTTCGTCGCCCATCTTCGTAGAAGCGCCGACTTCGATCCAGTTCGGGGCGTAGTTGCCCTGCAGCATTTTCGCCGTCGGAAAGTTATGGGCCGTTTCGAGGTTCGCCGCATCGTTCCCCGCCGCGTGGACGAGGAGGACGTTTCTCGAACCCGCGTAAGCGACGGCCGCGTCGACGAGTTTTTTGCCCGGCGAGTAGTCCTTTCCGAAGCTCATACTGATGATCCGCGCGCCGTGGTCGACGGCGAAACGGATTCCGTTCGCGATGTCCTTGTCCCGCTCGTCTCCATCCGGGACCGCCCGAATCGGCATGATCTTCACCCAGTTCGACTGTCCGTCGGGACCGATTCCGTTGTTCCGGAGGGCGCCGATGATGCCCGAGCAGTGCGTGCCGTGTTCGGCGCCTAAGCCCCGAACGTCCGCATTTCCGTAGTACTTCTCGGTCTGATTCATCGGGTTATCGCCGACGATCGTGCTCGAGTCGAACGTGAGACTCAGGTTGAAGTTCAGTATCGTTTGATCGGCTTCGACATACTTCGCGAGAATCGTCGAGTCTTGGCCTGCTTTCAGCGAGTCCGCGACGAATTTCTTCGCCGCTGCCGCGTCGGCCGAGCGGGGCTTGATCTTCGCTACGGATGCCGCAGTTTCGTCCTTCAGGCCGAGCTTTTTAAGGATCGCGAGCGCGTTCATGTAGGTCGTCTGGCTGGCCTTATCGTCCGCGAGATCCGCTTCTGCTTTCGTTTTCTTGTCGGAATACTCCTTTTGGAGTTCGGCAAGATAGGCTTTGTCCTTTTTCGTCATTTGAAAACGCGTAAAGCTTCCCGAAGCCTTCGCCGACATGCGCTTATACTCGCGGGCAACTTCGAGCGTCGTCGGACCGACGTTCTTGCCGTCTTTTCCGCCGAGGAAGTTCCAGCCGTGGATGTCGCCGACGTAACCGTCGCCGTCATTGTCCTTTCCGGCAGGGCCGGCAGCTTCTTTTTCATTCGTCCAGATCATGCCCTTTAAGTCGGGTTGATTGATATCAAGGCCGCTATCGAGGACGGCGACGATGATCGGCTTCGCCGGAGCCTTGAGGTTCAATTCCTTATAGGCTTTCTTCGTCGAAGTGCCGGGAACGTTGTCGTCCCGAAGGTCGAGCTGGGACCAAAGGTCTGGCTTCGCTGCCGCCTCTTCCGCCGCGTCCTTCGTGAGGAGTTGGATCCGGTTCCCTTTGGCGTCGCGGAGGGTGCGGATTTGTTGGACTCCGCTGGACTCCGAAGTGGTGCTGGCCGAGAGATTCACGGACACGGATGTTTCCGTGTCTGGCGAAGGGGCCGCGTGCGCGGGCGCGTGGATCAGTGAAGTAGTCGTTAGCGCCGTAAGAAGCACGGCGGTCACGTGCTTGCGCAGGATCGAGTTGGCGGGTGAAACGGTCATAGGAATTCCCTCGGGGTAGAGACTTGTTGTGCGACGCGAACGGTAATAACTCAGATTGCGCACTGCGTCAATTACAGAACTCCGAATATCGTCTAAACGGGGGGGATCTATCGGGTATCCCTCAGCTTTTTACCCCCAAAGGGCGACCTACAGCTTGAAGACAACGGGCGTCAAAGCCTAGTCTCAAAACCTGAACTTTGGATGGGAAACGCTATGGACTCTCTGATCTCTAAAATCCAGGCCATCGGGGCCAAGACCCTCACCGACATCGGAGCTGCGTCTGATCTGGCGACTCTCGAAGGCTTCCGAGTTTCGGTTTTGGGAAAGAAAGGCAGCCTCTCCGAGGTGCTAAAGGGGCTCGGCTCCGTGTCTGCCGAGGAGCGCCCGAAGATCGGCGCATGTGCGAACGAAGTGAAGGCCAGCATCGAGTCCGCGCTCGAGGAAAAGCGCGAAGGCTTCGAAGCAAAAGATCTCGAGAAGCGCCTCGCCGGTGAGCGCATCGACGTGACGATTCCGAGTCGGAAACTCCACCGAGGTTCGCTCCATCCGATTACCCAAACGACGCGGAAGATGGTCGACGTATTCTCGCGTCTCGGTTTCGATTTGATGACCGGGCCAGAGATCGAAACGGATTACTTCTGTTTCGAAGCCGTAAATATTCCCGCCGACCATCCGGCGCGTGATCAGCAAGAC
>JBBQMV010000117.1:0-7641 GCA_038329315.1 Bdellovibrionia bacterium
GTAATGCGAATACCGGTTACTTCGGTCTTCCCGTCGCACTCATGCTCTTCGGTTCGTCGAAGGTCGGTCTCTATCTCCTCTTTTGCTTAGGCTTCATACTCTATGAGAACACGGTCGGCTTTTACATTCTCGCGCGTGGAACCGCGACGACGCGCGAGGCGGTTCGTCGACTCGTCCGGTTACCCGCGATCTATGCGTTCGCCGGGGCGATCATCGCGAACCGATTCGGCTTAAAGATCGAGGGCGTGGCTGCGGATTTCTCAACGTACTTTCGGGGTGCCTATTCGGTCCTCGGCGTGATGCTGATCGGTCTGGGGGTCGCGGAGGTGCGGACGCTTCGCTTCGATTGGAAATTCACGCTCGCGACGTTCATCGCTAAGTTTGCCGTGTGGCCAGTGCTGGTCGGGGCGTTCATCCTACTCGATCGTTCGAATTTTCATATTTACGATGAGCAGGTCCATCAGATGATGATTCTCATATCGGCGTGTCCGCTTGCCGCGAACACCGTGGCTTTCGCGACGCTTTTGAGGACGGAGCCGGAGAAGGCGGGCGAAGCGGTTCTTCTCTCTACGGTCTTCGCGCTGTTTTATATTCCGACTTTGGTTGCGATTTTATTTTGAAAATTTCGGTCTGCAAGTGAGAAAAGAAATATGACGAATGTGTTCCTGTTAGTTCCGCTGCTCGTAATGGGTTCCACCCCATGCTTCGCCGTGGAAATGATTTCTAACGGCTTGAACGCAAGAGAAACGAAGCCGAAGGAAGCGTATCAATACGTTCATTCCGATCAAGTACGCTGGGCGTCGTTCTTAAGCGAAACCGCCGCTGGGAATCCCAAGCTTTTAAAGTTTTGGCCGATCCTTAGAAAAGTTTCGGACCCGGAAGCCATCGAAGTCCTTGATACCGCGCTTTCGAAACTCCTCAAGAAAGACGTCGGTGCCGTTCTCGGTCTGATCGACTCGAATTGGGCGAATTCGATCGATGCGAACAAACTCACCCGTTCGGTGTGTAGCGCTTCTCGCGAAGAATTTCAGGAAACGAATTCCCTTAAGTCGGAAGAGCGTACCCAGCAGTCACTAGACGCGATCGCTTTGCGGTTGGGAAACGTGAAAGCAAATAAAGACGCTGGTCTGAAATCGCTCGCGAAGGTTTGCGAGCAGTCTCTCGAGCGCGAGATGAAGTTCTTTAAAAAGCAGAAGAGAAAGTAGCGCCAATCTAGTGCCGCGACTTCGTCTTCGCGAGGTTCGCCGAAAATATGTCCCGGCCCTTTTTGGGTCGATGCGGAGGGATAGGATCGCGACCCGAACTGTTAAGGGTTCGTCCATATTCACCGGCGACTCTTAGAAAAAAGATGTATAAAAACAATTAGTTAGATACATAAGTGTAAAGACCGTGTATACCGCTCAACTTTTAGACGCTTCCGCTCGAAAAGCATACTGAAGAAGAGTTCCCCAGGAAGGCTGAAGGTCGACTCCTATGTTTATCATCATTGGCGCAGTCGTAGTGTTCGTGAGCGTGTTTGGCGCGTTCGCGGCCGAAGGCGGAAACTTGAAGGTGCTTTGGCAGCCCTTCGTAGTTCTGATTATTGGCGGTGCCGCCGCAGGATCACTCGTCATCGCCGCCGACGGCGGACTGATGAAAGACATGATTCACCAAATCCTGACGGCGCTGAAGGGCAAGAAGACCTCGAAGGCCGAATATACGCAGACGCTCCTCCTTCTTTACGAAATCATCAAAACCGCGAAGGGCAATCCGCTCTCGCTCGAAGCCCACGTTGAAAAGCCGGAAGCTTCCGAAATTTTCAAACGCTACCCCGCGGTCGTCGCGAACCATCATGCGCTTCACTTCCTTTGCGATACCCTGAAGGTCCAGATCTCCGCGCCGATGTCGCCGTACGATCTCGAAGACCTCATGGAAAAAGATATGGAAGCCATCCATAACGCCGAACTTCGCGTTCCGGCCCAGGTCTCGAAGATCGGGGACGCCATGCCGGGTCTCGGGATCGTCGCCGCGGTTCTCGGGGTCGTCCAAACCATGGGTAAACTTTCCCTCGGTAAAGAAGTCATCGGTGAATCGGTCGCCGCCGCACTCGTCGGAACGTTCCTCGGGATTCTGATCTCGTACGGTTACGTTCAGCCGTTGGCAGCGAAGCTCGAAAGCCAAATTGGCGACTCGTCCGCGATGTTTAATACGATTAAAGCAGCGCTCATTGCGTTCGCGAAGGACTGTTCGCCGAAGGTTTGCGTCGAGTTCGCTCGGCGCTCGATCCCGCCGGAAGTTCGCCCGACGTTTGACGAAGTCGATAAGGCAACGTCCGGCGCCGGTAAAGGCGGCGCGGCTCAAGCCGCGTAAGTTTGAAAGTTTAATCCGATTATTTCTTGTTCGAGTGGCGGTCTGAAACCTAGGAACGTGACGTGGCTGATAAGCAACCCATCATCATTAAAAAGAAGAAAGCCGCACATGCCGGCGCGCACGGCGGTGCGTGGAAAGTCGCGTATGCCGACTTCGTGACCGCCATGATGTGTTTCTTCATGGTCATGTGGCTCATGGGTTCGGACGAAGAAACCAAGGCCGCGGTCGCTAACTACTTCAATAATCCGACGTCTGCTCTCCGGATCGATCTCTCGAATAAAGAGAACGTTCCGCTCGGCGATAAAACCGGCGCCGGCGAAAGCGTTCTTAAAGGCGCCGACGGCGAAGTTCCGGAAGAACTTGTTCGGAATCCTTCGAAGCCCGTTCTCGAAGGAAATACCCAAGCCGAAGACGCCGCCGATGCGGCCGCGAAACTTGCGAGCTCCGGCGATCGCGTGATGGTCGAAGTGATGCGCTTCTCGGTTCTCGAGAGCGATCTCTTCAAGCCGGGCACGACTGACCAATGGCAAGTCGGTATCGAGAAGATTTTCCAAAAGATCGGTAAACTCGCCAAGAACCAAGAACGCGGAAAGCTTACGATCCGTGGCGCTTGGGGTACGCCGGAAACCGGCAACTACGATTTCCAAGTCGCGCGCACCGTCGCGGTCGCGCGCTTTCTCGTCGATCATAAGCTCGTCGAGGACGAGCGGATCTCTACGACGATGCGTCGGAAAAAGCCGGGCGCTGACGAAGGACGTAATCCTTCTTCAGAGTCCCCGCGAATCGAATTCATTTTTCAATAGCCAATCTCCATTAAAACTAAGTAATATCATATAGTTAAGTCACTATTAGGATAGTCTTGGGACGATTGACACTCTGCTCCATTCGGGATATTTGGAGCGCATGAATTTCACCCCACGTTCGATCCTTTCGGCGACCCTGGTTTCAGCAATTCTCGCTTTGGCGATCGGTTGTAATGACGGCCATAAAGGACGGGCCCCGGAGCCGGGTTCCCCGACTGCGGGCACGAACCTCGCGCCGCCCGCATTGACGTGTTCGAAAGCGCCGATTGCGCTCGGTGCAAATGAATCTCTCCTCTCGATCGTCGGGACGAACGACATCCACGGAGCGATCGAACCGAAAGTTTCGCTCGATGGGAAGACGACGACCGGCGGTCTCGCTTTCTGGGCCGGCGCGGTGAAGTCGATCCGCGTCGGCGTGTCTAAGCGATACGGTGCTAAAGGCGGCGTGCTCGTCCTCGACGGTGGCGACCAATTCCAAGGGTCCCTCCTTTCGAACTACTCCGAAGGTGCGCTGATGTTCTCGCTCATGGGAGACGTCGGTTACGACGCCATGGTCCCGGGAAATCACGATTACGACTTCGGCCCTGAAGGCTGGCTCGTCGACCAAGTTCCGGCCGGCCAAACGGGCGACCCACGCGGCGTGATCAAGAAACTCGCGAACTCCGCTTCATTCCCACTCCTTTCCTCGAACGCCTATCTGAAGGCGTCGCTCAAGACGCTCGACGGAAAGCAAGCCACCGTCGAATCCCAGGGCTGTACCTCGACCGACGTCGTCGACTGGTCGAAGGCGGAGCGCCCCGAGTTCCTGAAGTCCTACATCCTTAAAGAAATTGCCGGCGTTCGCGTCGCGATCATCGGTCTCGATAATCCGATCACTCCGACCGTAACGACGCCGGCGAACGTGAGCGACCTCTGCTTCCGAACCGCTGCCGACGAGTACCTGGATGTCCGCAAGTCTCTCGAAGGGAAAGCCGACGTGTTCGTCCTCGTGATTCACGACGGCGACATCAACAACGAAAAGAATCTCACGAACTTGCTTGAGAAGCTTCAAGCCGCACGCCCAGACGCGGTCGACGCGATCATCGGTGGTCACACCCACGTCGTGAACAACATCAACCGCAACGGCGTCTACGCAATCCAATCGGGTGCGTACGGCGATAAGTTCGGCCGGATCGACCTCGTAGTCGATACTGCCACGAAGAAAGTCATCCGCGAGAAGACTCGGGTAGCGGCCGGCGCGGTGATTTATCAAAACTCCTGCGACTCGCAGATCGATTCGTTTTGCGAAAAATCCGTCCCGACCCGCATTACTTATGAGTGCGAGCCCATCGTCGAGTCCGCTTCCGCTCTCGATAAGATCGCGACCGGCAAGAAAGACATCGCTCCGCTCGTCGGTCGAAACCTCGGCTTCGCCGATGCACCGATCACCAAGAGCGCTACGAACGAAAGTGCGCTCGTGGACCTCATGACCGATGCTTATCGCCACGCTACGGGCGTCGACCTCGCCCTCATCAACACCGGCGGAGTTCGACAGGACATCAAGGCCGGACCGTTTACCTACGAAATGTGGTACGCGATCTCACCGTTCAATAACCACGCGGTGATCCTCGGACCTATGAAGGTCGATACCCTCGTGAAGATCCTCGGCCGCTCGGCTCGGACCTGCGGAAAATCCGGTGCGGTTCTCGGTTCCGGAATTCGCGTCACCTACGAACGCGGCGATTGTAAGACGCCGGATGCCGATGGAAACGATGCGAACAGCCGCGTCGTCACGATCACGATGGATGACCACGGCATCGACGGCGAAATGCTTTACGATGCTCGCGATCCGGCGCACGTGAAGACGTCGGATCGCACCCTGACGGTGGCGACCCTCGACTTTCTCCAAGCGGGCGGCTCCGGATTCGTCGAATTCAAAGACGTCCCGATGATCAAGGACGCCGGAATCTTCCGCGAACTCGTCGCCGACGAACTTGCGAAAAATCCGGGCAAGCTCCCTAGCGTGATCGACGGACGCTTCAAAAACCTGAACTTAGCGAATTAATGAGCGAATCATCGAGTTCGCAAACCGAGTTCGTTCGAACGAAGTCTGGCCGGAAGGCCGTCGACGCAGTAGTCGTGGGAGTGGTCGACTTCGTCGAACCGAATCTGAATCTGCTCGCGCACGCGCAGACGCTCGAGCTTGAAGTGGGTTCGCGTTGTGGGGGACATGGCATTTGCGGGGGAGACCGTATACGCGTGCTTGACCCAGCACCTCCGCTTTCGCCGATCACAGACGCGGAGCGGCGGCACCTCACGAAAGCCGAGCTGGACGCCGGCTACCGCCTCGCCTGCCAATGTTTTCCAAATAGTGCGGATTTATCGCTGCGGGTCGAGATCCTTTCTCCCTGAAATCCTGGAAGTTTAGTTGATTCTTCGCTAGCCCTAAACGCTATGGCGACGACCCCGACTTGGATCCTGATTATCGGCTGGGCGACGAAACTCGTTCTCGTTCTTCTTCTTTTCCTCTCGATTTGGTCGGGCTCGATCGTCATCGACCGCCGGAAGAAATTAGGCCGCTACGTGGTCGAGGAGGATTCGACGCGCGTTCGCGAGATGATCCGCTCGGGTGATTCGGCCGGGCTGAAGGCATGGGCATTGAAAAGCCAGTCGCTTCAAGCCGGATCGATGCGCGAAGTTCTCACAGCCCCGCAGAACCCGGAGGCAATCGCCTACGCCCAGCGCTCCTACCTCACGGATGAGCGTGCGGATCTTTCGAAGGGGCTTTCGGTTCTCGCGACGCTCGGATCGAATGCACCGTTTATTGGGCTCTTCGGAACCGTGCTCGGGATCATTCAGTCTTTCGCCGCTCTCGCGACCTCCAGCGCGGCGATGAATCAAGTCATCTCTTCGCTCGCGGAGGCGCTCATCGCCACCGCGTTCGGCCTCTTCGTCGCGATCCCCGCGGTCGTGGCGTATAACTATTTTTCGACCCAGATTAAGTCAGGGATCGCCGATAGCGAATCGCTTCGCGATCTCTATCTTTCGCGGTTCGTCCTGAAAGACCGGGGCTGATGGCGGCGAACCTTCCATCCTCGACCGAAGACGATTCCCTGATCTCGTCGATCAACGTTACCCCGTTCGTCGACGTCGTTCTCGTTTTGCTCGTAATCTTTATCGTGACCGCGCCCGCGCTGGTGAAGGATACCCTTGGGATTAAGCTTCCGAAGTCCTCCACCGCCGATGGGTCGGCGATCGAAACCCTCGGCATCGCAGTGACTCGGCAGGGCCAGATTCTCCTCAATGGAACTGTAGCGACCGAAGAAGCAGTCACTGCGGCCGTGAAGGCGGCGCTCGCGAAAAACCCAGAGTCTCAAGCGATCATCGCGGCCGATGGCGACGCCCGGCATGCGGACGTCGTTCACGCGATCGATCTCGTAAAGTCAGCGGGCATGAATCGCTTCGCGCTCCAAATCGAGCGGCCTGAGAAAACCGGTCCATGAACGCGGCCGTTCTGAAATCTCCGTGGGGAATTTCGGTCAGCGCGCACCTTGGCTTAGCGCTCGTGATTGGCCTCGCGATCTATCCGTGGGGTCGTCACCGCGATCTCGTCGATTTCGATGTTTACGAAGCTCCGAAGGCCGCGACCGGGGCGCCGATCACGATCACGAAACCGATTCCGCCAAAAGCTGAAGAGAAACGAGCCGTTTTCGGAGCTTCCCGACGCTCGATGATGGACGCGACCGGAGATCCAGATGCCGCGGCGGTGAAGGCCGGAAATACGGTCGCGAAAGATCCAGACTCGGACAAACTCCGTGCGGATGACGCCGATTCGATCCCGATTCCGACGGAAGAATACCTCGTGACGGCGATGCCGGTTCTGGAAACCGATTTCCGCATTCCGTATCCGCTCGAGGCGCGGAAGGCTAAAATTCAGGGGCGCGTGCTCATGAAGTTACTCATCGATGGGGAAGGGAAAGTCCGCCGCGCTGTTTTCATTTCCGGTCCGGGCTACGGGCTGAATGAAGCGGCCGTCGATGCGATGAAAAAGTTTCGTTTCCGTCCAGCTCGAGTGCAGGACAAACCCGTCGCGGTCGAAATCCAGTTTGCGTATAACTTCGTTTTGGAACGCTAAATGAAACCCTTATTCCTTTTGATCGCCACCATTCTCGCCAGTCCCGTCTATGCCGAGGAACCGTCACCCGTTCCATCCGTCGCGGTTTACGGACGCCTCGTCGAAAAAGGAACGAAGAAGCCAATCGCTGACGCGAACGTCTACGTCCTTCCCGCGAAATTAAAAGCGACGACCGACTCGAAAGGGAATTTTCGGATCGAGGGTGTTCCTGAGGGAAAATTCGAGATTCTCGTGAATCTTACTGGCTACGTAAAACTTTCCCGAAACGTCGAGCAGTGGTCCGACGATCCCGGTTTCGAGCGAACGCTCTACCTCGAGAAAGATTCCTACCAAGTCTACGAGACGACCGTTTACGGAAAGCTCGACTCCGGTGAC
>JBBQMV010000118.1:0-7636 GCA_038329315.1 Bdellovibrionia bacterium
CCACCACTTTCGGATCGAGGCTTCCGAGCCAAGTAAAGAGGTTCGCGCGAATCCCGGAGGACGCGAGCGTCCCCGCAAAAGCGCGTAAGCGTGGCTGAAGAAGGTCGGCGTTCCACGCGAACGGAATTTTCCCGCCCGGTCGCTCCCACCCGAGAACGCCGTCGCTAAATTCGCGACCGATTTCGGTGACGCGCGAGGCGGCGGCGCGCGGGTCGGCTTCGCACTCGAGATCATGCACCCAAGCCGCAGTTTCACCCACGGGAGGAAGCGGAGCCGGTGCGAGCATAGAATCTCCGACGGTCGCCGGATCGATCGTCGAGCGAAGCGCGCGTGCATACGTCACGAATCGCGGATCCTCGATCGTCTTTTCGAGTTTCGTGAAAAAATCCTGCCAAACGGCGACGCCGATCGCGAGCCCGGATTGGAGCCGGTTCATTACCGTGAAGAGCGCGGTCGGTGATCCGGTCGTTCCGGTATCGACCCGTGCCTGAAGTCCGGAAGCCAAGTCTTGCACGTCCGCGACCGTAAGCGCCGGTACGCCCGCGAACTTCCCAGAAATTAAAGCGATCAACGCATGTTTATCGGCCGTCGAAATCGGTAGCGTTACCGCGCTCTTCACGAGCGAATCGAGAATCGAGCGCGAGGTCGTCCCGTCGACGACCGTCCAGTCTTCCGCGGCGTGAATCCCCACCAAAGTTTTTCCGTCGACGCCCCCACCCGCGAGGCACGCTTGATAGACGTCCCATTGTTCGTGGGCCGACTTCCGAAGATCTAGTTTCGCGCAGGCGCGGAGCGAATCGTCCATCGGCGCCGGGGTCGCGATCGGTCGCAGATCCGTTCCGACGAGAAGGTGGCGCGGAGCTTTCTGCACGACCGTATCTAGCTCGACGTTCGCCGTCGTTTTTTCATCCCGCCCACCGCCGGCAAGGAGTTCGAGAATATCGCCGAGAATCGCGGCGAGACGGCCATCTTCCGCCATTCGTCCGATCGCCGAAGACGCATCCGGAAAGGACTTCAGATCGGCGAGTGATTGCATACCGTCGGAATCGGATTCCGCCGCGATTTTTTTCCAACCCTCGAACCACGGGTGGAGCCGCGCCGACTCGAAGAGGTCACGAATCGAATCGAGCATCGGTCCGAGTTCGCTCGGAGCGTAACCGAAGACCTGCCCGAGATCTGCGAAGACCGGATCGAGATCGGATTTTTCGAAAGTCGCCGCGAGCCCCGTCCATGCTTTCTGATTCTGTAGAAGCGCCTTCATCCAACCCGAAAAAAGATCCCGGTCGCTCGAATCGAGTTCGCCGAAGAGGAGCACGATATCTTCGAACCAGGGCTTCGCAGATAAAATCGTCAGCACTTCCGTAAGCGGCACGCCCCACTCACCCACGAAATAGCCGGCGGAATCTCCGAAATCGGCCCCGAAAATTCGGCTGAGGACTCCGAGGTACTCCCCCCCGGTACGGCCTGCGGTCAGGCGCATGATCGTCGGATAGTACTCGAGGAACTCGTCGGGAATCGCGCAGATCTCCGGAACCGCGAGGGCGGTTAGTGGAGCGAATCGTCCGACGAACCCGAGAAGCGAGGCATCCCCCGCCGCTGCGTGAATGCCGAGTTCGTTACTTAGATTTTTCCATGGCTCCGGGAAAACCTTGCCGTCGCCCCAACACGCGACTGGGCGCTGGAAACCCCGGTTCAGAAGCGAAAGCGGCTTTAATCCCTCTTCGCCCGAGAAGTCGTGCAGAAGAAGATTAAAACGCGACGAAGCTTCAAGCATTCCCGATCCGTCGCCGAATGCGAATGTCCAAAACGGCGCGGATTTCCCAGCGCTCATATCCCGGAAGAGAAGATTCGCGGAGCTGCGGGCAGTCGGACGCCGAAAGAGATCGAGAAGAATTTCGGTAATACGATCTCGCTCCGCGACGGTCAGCGGCGAAGCCTGGACCTTCTGCGAGAGCGAAGCGAACGCCGGCGTTTTCACGAGGCGCGAAAGAAGCTCAAATCCGGCGAGCGTTTCGTGCGCATCGAAACCCTGAACCGTTTTCACGATGAGGGGATCCCGCTTTCCGAGCGAAAGAAGACGGATGAGCGCACGCATGCGATCAGGGTTCGCGAATGCCGGAGCGAAACCGGCGAGGGTCGGTGCCCAGTGTCCGTTCTTTTTCAGACTCCGCACGATTCCGCGCGAGTCGGCGCGGACGGAAGGATCCGCGAGGAAAGTCGAATTCAGAAGATCGACCGTCTGGCGGATCGTGCGATCGGAGGCATCACGAATGAGGTTCGAAATTTCGGGCAGCGATCCGTTCGAACCGAAGCAGTCGATCAGCGCGCGAAAACTCGTCGGGTCGAGTTCCGGCCGCGTAATTCTTAACCCCGAACACTCGGGCCGGATCGCCCGGTACTTCTCTCGCCCGGTGATCGCGCCGTCGGGCTTCGAACCCGCAAACATATCCACAGAACATCCAGTGAACATCAGGGAGAGCGTGAGCACGCACCCAAGGGAGAGAGTCTGAAGTTTAAGAAAGCTTATACCTTGGTTCAACGCGTCATTTATAACTCGCGTCGAAGTTAAAGGCGAGCAAAACTTAAAGGGCTAAATCACGTAAACACTATGAAATTAATGAATTTATTCACTTCAAACATTATTGCACTTCGAATGCGCCAATGTCGCAAGTCCCATTCGCTGGCCGGGGGGAGCCCCGTTGATCAGTAAGGGTGCATCCGGCATTCAAGCCGTGGTCAATCGCCGCGCTCCCTGCCGAAAGCGCCATCGTATGAGTCGAGCCACCGTTATCTTGTAGGGCGCCGAGTAGGGGATCCCCTGCACTTGTGAAGTCAGAAGCTAAATTCAAGATCGTACACTCAGTCCCTACATCCGACTCCGTATAGTTTCCTCCGCCGGATAAAACCTTCGTCGCCGCTCCACCACAGTTCTGCAAAGTTCCAAAGGTAGTTCGCGTATTCTGATAGAGAATCGTATTCGTTAGGATGGCGGCATTTCCACCCACTGGCCAAGAAGCCCCAACCCCACTGAAGTTATTAACCGCGTGGTTACTGACGACGGTACAGTTAATGACGTGATGGGGATTTACTGAGTTACCGGCATTTACATAAAGCCCCCCACCGCTCGCAGCCGCGGTGTTATTATAAACGGTTAAGTTACTAAAAGTATTATTCTGGCAGCAGGCATCGTTATCGACCGCGCCACCATTGTTCGTCGTCGAGGCGTTTCCAGTGAGTAAACTATTTTTGAGGGTGTGATTAGAAGAGCATCCGTACGCTAACGCTCCTCCTTGCTTCACCGCGGAATTATTTTCAAAAATACAGTCTGTAATTACACTAGGGGCATTTACACCAGTGATAAAAAAACCACCTCCGCGTCCACCACTGGAATTGCCGGCGACGTAGCAGTGATCCGCCGAAAAAACGGTCGTCGCACCCGTAATATGGGCGGCTCCCCCACCATCTTGAACAGCGAATCCGGTGGTATGGTTATCTAGAAAAGAAACATAGGAAACGGTAACATTTGCACCCGCCGAGACGGAGAGCGCCCCCCCGGGTACGGCACCGGCAGGCTTGGTATTTTGAAGCGTAACCTTAGAAATGATGACCGTGAAGGCTCCCGAAACGGTAAATATCCGCTGAGAGGGCGTCGGAGCCGCAGTCGCTCCGCCATCGATAGTGGTAGAACTCTGACCGGCTCCGATGATTTCCACTTTCGAGGCGATTGAAATCTCAGCCGCCCCGCTTAGGGCAACCGTCCCCACGGGAATTAAAACCATCCGATTGGTTGCACCACCCAAGGCATTCGCCTCCCCGATGGCCGCTCTCAGAGTACAAACACCCCCTGCGGTTGCGCAAATCCCGTCACCCAGACTTGCATCCGAGGCGTCGCCAAAATCATTTACCCGAAACCCAGGACCGGTACGAATCCGGATCACTTTACTGCTAGTGACGTCACCATGAACGGCCGTAATCGTATAACCGGTGGCGGCGGCGGTCACGGTCGGAGTCCCACTGATCGTGCCCGTCGATGCATCAAGGGACAGCCCGCCAGGAAGTGAGGGCAAAATCGAAAACGTCGTCCCAGAAACCGTTGCCGGCGAAATCGGAGTGATCGCTACTCCCGATAAATAAATGACATCACTCGGGTAGCCACCAAGATCGAGACTCGTGAGTACAGAGTAGTTCTTCGGTAGAAGATGCAAGCGAGTGGAGCATCCGGAAAATGCAGTACCGATAGCCGCTACGCAAATCAGGCGCAGAGCAAATGACGTTACAAAGGTAACGGTACTAGAGTTCGTCGCTAAACGTGCCACAGAGTCCATTGTATCGATCGCTGGTACACACTGGAATGTGTCACCTTTGACGGGACTCAGGTCCGCGTCGAGCGAATTGGCAGTTAGGAACCTAAACCCGCCGCTAAAGCTGAACGTCGTCGCGAGGACGAATCCCGCCGCTACCGCCGCCACTCGGTCCACTCGGAACCGGAGACCCTGGCGCATCGCCGGACAAGTTCGCGAAGAGGGTGTATTCGCCCATGAATGCAAGACGAACCGTTCCAGTTTCGCCAGCTCGGTGTTTCGAGATGATAAACTCGGCGACGCCGCGGTCTTCGGAATCCTTATTGTAATACTCGTCTCGGTACACGAACCCGACGATGTCGGCATCCTGTTCGATGGCGCCTGACTCCCGAAGATCGGAAAGCATCGGGCGTTTATCCGGCCGCGATTCGAGGGCCCGCGAGAGCTGAGAGAGACCGACGATCGGCACGCGGAGTTCCTTCGCGAGCGACTTCAGGCCCCGAGAGATTTCGGAGATTTCGTTCTCGCGCGATCCCGAATACTTGCCAGACTTCGATCCCTGCATCAGCTGAAGGTAATCGACGACAATCAAGTCGATCTTCTTCTCTTGAGCCATGAGCCGGCGCGAACGCGCGCGCATATCCATGACGGTAAGTGCGCCGGAATCGTCGATGAAGATCTTCGCTTTCGAGAGCTGGTCGGCCGCCGTGGCTAGCCGTGGCCAGTCTCGGTCGACGAGTCGCCCGAGGCGAAGGCGTTTCGAATCGATCCTCGCCTGGGAAGAAAGCATCCGCATGACGAGTTCTTCCTTCGACATTTCGAGGGAAAAAATCATGACGACGGCCTTTGAGTTCAAAGCCGCGTTTTGGGCCGCAGAAATGACGAGCGAGGTCTTTCCCATCGCGGGACGTCCACCGATGATGATGAGCTGGCCCGGGTGGAGACCCGCGGTGATTTTGTCGAAGTCAGTGAACCCGGTCGCAAGACCAGTGACCGTACCGCCCTTCGTGGCCGCCTCTTCGATCGAGTGCATGTTCGCGACGAGGATGTCCTGCATGGAGGAAAAAGACTTATTGAACTGGATGTCCGAGACCGAGAAGACTTTCTTTTCGGAGTCGTCGAGAAACTCATCTACGTTTTCGACGCCATCGAAAGCATCGCGAGTAATTTCACCCGCAACGTCGATCATGCGGCGAACGAGCGCCTTTTCGCGCACGATCTTCGAGTAATAGACGACGTTCCCGATCGAGAAGGTGTCTTCGACGAGCGCCGTGAGTGCGGGTTGGCCACCGATCTCTTCGTACCAGCCGCGGTCACGAAGGGCGGAAGAGAGCGTGATCAAGTCGAGCGCTTGGCCCCGACTCGAGAGCGAAAGCAGAGTTTCGAAAACCCGTCCGTGCGTCTCGAGGTAGAAATCGCGCGGTTCGATGCCGAGTTCGACGACTCGGTGGATCGCTTCGTTATTCAGGAGAATCGCGCCCAAAACGGAGCGTTCGGCTTCGAGGTGATGAGGAGGGACGCGGGGACCGCGAGAGCGCTCTTGCATTCCCCGGTCGTCGTATCTGCCGTCACTCATCTAGTACACCCCCGAAAGAAAAAACCCGGTCGCGGAAAATTCTCGCGCCCGGGTTTCGTATACCTTAACTTCAGTTTTTCGTTCCGAGATTATTCTTCCTTAACGATCCAGACCTTAACCGATGCAGTTACATCGGCGTCGAACTTGATCGTGACGGAGTGAACGCCCAGAGCGCGGATTGGGTGTTCGAGAGTCACCATACGTTTCTCGACGTTGAGTCCCGTTTTCTTGAGGGCCTCAGCGATATCAGATTGGGTGACCGATCCGAAGAGCTTGTCGTGTTCGCCGACCTTGCGGGCGATCGTCACGGACTGATCGGAAATTTTCTTGGCGAGATCTTCGGAGACCGCGCGCGCAGCGAGGCGCTTCTTTTCGAGAACCTTCTTTTGGTTCTCGATCATCTTTACGTTCGCTGGATCAGCGACGGCAACGAGCTTGCGCGGAATCAAAAAGTTCCGGGCGTAGCCGTTCGACACGTTGACGAGATCGCCGATGCGACCGAGATTTTCGACATTTTCACGAAGGATAACGAGCATGAGAGACTCCTAAAATTTAACAGCGCACGCATGCGCAAAACTGTAATGAGATCGCTACGATTGCCTGAACTTAGCCCTAAAGTCAAACCACTGATCGAAGAAGCCGATGCTGAGGAGCAGCGGCAGCATGATGAGAACCGCGAGTAAATAAAGGCCCATCCGGAAGAGCCCCCGAATCTTATAGGCCTCAAAGAGAGCGCCTAAAACGGCCAAGCCCTGGAGGCCATAAGCGGCCATCAGGATCTTAAATAGGTTTAACGCCATGTCGCTGACGATGCCGTTCGCAAAGAGAACGACGGCCCAAGACCCGAGCGTCGGCCAAACGAGCCATTCCGCGTTTTTCCAGCGATTTAAAACCCGCCGATCAAGCCCGACGTGGTGAAGAAAGCGATTCGGGTTTAGATTGATCAGCACCCGGAGGTTAAACCACGACACGAGGAGACAGAGAATACCGAGGGCGCCCGGCAGTTCGAGAAGCGTCCGTTTACGCCATTCGTCGATTCCGACTTCCCCGCCACCGAAGTTCGCAACGAGCTGGTCCCGGGCTTCTGGGCTCAGGCTCGCGAGCATAATATCAAAAAACCCCGCGAAAATAGTCCGTAATTCTTCGTACGGCGTGACCTTATGGATCAGGGAATAGACGCAGATCAGAAGGCCGACGGAGCACCACTGGACGATCCAAGTCCGCGCAATGATCTGTTCGGGACTCAACCGCCGCTTGATCAAGAACGGCATCACGAGGCCAATCGCCGCGATCGAGAGCAAATAAAATTGGAAAACCGTCGGGCCACTCGTCAAATAAACGAGGACCGCGTTCGTCGTCATCGCGGCGAGTAACCACCATCCACTCACCGTCACGCCGAGAATGAGAAACGGCAACGGCGAGAAGATCGCGAAGAATCCGCTCAGGAACAAAGCCGCGCTGACAAAAAACGGCGCGATCCGGTTCCAAACGAGAAGTACTTTTCCAATCGGAGTCGCATCGCGCAGACGAGCACGTCGGGTAGGCCCCGCAGCAGCCATCGGATCGACTGGACTCGGTTCGGAGGCGGGCGTTGGAGCCTCGCTCACGAAGGATTATTCTCCGGCGTCGGCGCCCATGTCGTCGGACGAATCTTCGTACGAACGACGGCGGGCTTCACGTTCTTCGCGGCGAGCTTCGCGCTCTTCTTCGCGCTTCTTCGCTTGAGCCTTGATCTCTTCACGGCGTTTCATGAACGTGT
>JBBQMV010000119.1:0-7630 GCA_038329315.1 Bdellovibrionia bacterium
AGCTGTTCGCGCGTAATCATTCCGGCGCGGAGTTTTTCTTGGACGAGGGAGTGATCGCGCGTGAGCTGCCAGATGCCTTCGGGCTTAATCAGGTAGCAGCGCGAATCTCCGACATGCCCGATGAAGATTTTTCCTTCTTCGAAACGAAGGGAAGTCGTCGTCGTGCCCATACCTTCGAGGTCGGGCTCCTTGCGCGAGCGATCCATGATTCGAAGGTTCGCGTGCTTCGCGCCTTCGGCGAGTGCATCGGCCGAACTTTTTCCGCTTTTTAAACTTGCTTCGGCGACTTCGTGAATCGTGTCGACCGCGATTTTCGAGGCGACTTCGCCACCCCGGTGTCCACCCATCCCGTCGGCGACCACGAAGAGCGCGATTTCTGGGTATGCCCCACCGGAGTCCTGGTTCTGGGCCCGTCGACGACCGATATCGGTGAGGAGTGCGGCTTCGGGAGTTTGCATTAGTCTCCGCTGACCGCCAGCTCGGGAAGAAGTATAGACGGAGCTCCTACCGTTCCGAAGAATCGAAGATCGGATCCGAGCGATTTCACATCGCGGAAGAGGTGGAGCACGTTTCCGGCGACCGCGAATCCCTTCACCGGTTTCTCGAGCTTGCCGTTCTTGATGAGGATGCCACTTGCGCCGACGGAGAAGTTTCCGGTGACGGAGTTCGCGGTGTGCACGCCCATGAGGTTCGTAATCATAATCCCGTTGCCGACGTCGCGGATCAGCTGATCAAGGGGCGTCGTGCCGGGTTGGATAGAGAGGTTCGTGGCCGAAATTCCCGGGGGAGCCTTTACGCCGCGCGAGGAATTGCCGGTCGGCGGGAGCTTGAAACGCTTCGCGTATTTCCGGTCGAGTAGGATGGATTTGAAGACGCCCTTTTCCACGACTTTCGTGGTGCGGGAGGCCGTGCCTTCGGCATCGAATGGGCGAGTCGCGAGGCCGCCAGGGCGGAGGCCGTCGTCGAGAATTTCGATGAGGTCCGAGAAAACTTTTTCGCCGTGCTTGCCCTGGAGCAGGCTTTTCCCCTTTTCGATATCATCGCCCGCGAAACTGCCGGCGAGGAATTCGAGGAGTTCGGAGACGACGTCGTTCCGGATGACGGCAGGGCACTTCATCGAACCCGGTTTGCCGGCTCCGAGAAGTTCGGTCGCGGATTCGGCACCGGACTTCGCGCAGAACTCGAGGTCGAGTTTACCGAGGAACGGGGAAAATACGTATTCGTACCCCATTTGGGCGTCGCCGTTTTCTTCGGCTTTGCATGCTAAGGAAGAAGAAAACATCGTCCCGCGGTGACGAAGGACGGCGCCTTCATGCGAGGCGAGGAGGTATTCTGAAATGGACTCGGAAAACGAAGCGCTGCGTACCGTTCGAATTCGCGGGTCCGCTTCTCGGCAGAGTCGCTCTACTTTTTTCGCGAGCGCGATCTTTTCTTCGACGGGGACTTTTAGGCCGGCTTCGTCGTAGCGATTCTCGAGGGTCGGAAATTTCGTATCGAAGCCGCCGAGTTCGACGTCATTTTCCTCAGGCATCACGTCCGAGACCTGAACGGCCGAATCGATCGCCCGTGCGATCGCGTCATCGGCGAGGGAGGTCGTAAAGCTAAAACCGACACGATTTTGACGCTTTACCCGGACGGACATGCCGACATCCTCGGCGCGAGTCAGCGATTCGACTTTTTGGTCCTTGGAATCGATTTTAGTCGCAGATGAGCGGCTCAGGAAGACTTCGTACTGGAGAGCGGACTTCCCGCCCTCCCGGGTCTTGAGCTTTTCCAATGCCGCACGCGCGGTGGCGAGGGCCGCGTCCAGTCCCGATTCGGTCATACCTGAGAGCGTAACTTTACAACTGTGCGACTGCAAAGGTAAAATCAAAGCACACAGCCCGCCTGAGGGACTCGGCGGCGAAAGGGACTTCGATGACCACTTCCTCCATGGATTGGGAAAAGATATTAAATGATAAGCGTGTAGTGGAAGATTTCCGCCACCAAGCGTGGGAAGGAACCTTCTTCCAGTATCTCGACCTCGTAAAAGCGAACCCCGCGATCGTGCGGAACTCCTTCCAGCGAATGTACGACATGATCATGACGTACGGTTCTTCGAATTACATGGAGTACAAGAAGAACATCACTCGCTATCACTTTTTCGATGATCCGATCGACGGCGGAAAAGACGCTGTTTTCGGTCTCGATGTGCAGCTGATGAAACTGACGAATTTTTTCAAATCCGCGGCACTCGGTTACGGAACTGAGAAGCGGGTCCTGCTTTTGCACGGTCCAGTCGGCTCGGCGAAGTCGACGATCGCGCGCGTTCTGAAAAAAGGCATTGAAACCTATTCACGTTCCGATGCCGGGGCGATGTACACGTTCAAGTGGGTCGATCCGGAAGGGAAGTTTTCGGATATCCTCGGCGGTGCACGCGAAGTTCTCTCGCCGATGCACGAAGATCCGCTCAAGCTCATTCCGGAAGAAATTCGGGCGAAGACGGTCGAAGAGCTTAATCGGGGAAATAAAACGCCGTATCGCATCGCGATCTCGGGCGATGTCGACCCGGCCTCCCGGTACATGTACCGCGAATTTCTAAAGCGGTACGAAGGCGACTGGATGAAGGTCCTCGGCCATATCAAGGTCGTCCGCCTTGTTCTTTCTGAAAAGGACCGTATCGGAATCGGCACGTTCCAACCGAAAGACGAAAAGAACCAAGACTCGACCGAGCTCACCGGGGATATCAAGTACCGAAAGATCGCCGAGTACTGTTCGGACTCCGATCCACGCGCGTTTAATTTTGACGGTGAGTTTAACGTCGGTAACCGCGGCGTAGTCGAGTTCATCGAAGTACTAAAGCTCGACGTCGCGTTCTTGTACGACCTCCTGACGGCGTCCCAAGAACATAAGATCAAGCCGAAGAAGTTCGCCCAAACCGATATCGATCTCGTAATCATCGGTCATACGAACGAGCCGGAATTCCGGAAGCTTCAGAACAACGAGTTCATGGAAGCGCTCCGCGACCGGACGGTGAAGATCGACGTTCCATACATCACGAAGCTGAAGGAAGAGATCAAGATCTACGAGAAGGACTTCAATCCGAACAAGATCAGGGGCAAGTCGATTGCTCCGCACACCATCGAAGTCGCGGCCATGTGGGCCGTGCTTTCCCGTCTCGAAGTTCCGAAGAAGGCTAATGTCTCCATGCTTCAGAAGATGAAGCTGTACGACGGTAAGTCGCTTTCGGGATGGACCGAAGACAACGTGAAAGAGCTCCGTAAGGACGCCATTCGCGAGGGTCTCGACGGGATCTCGCCGCGGTACGTTCAAGATAAAATCTCGAACGCTCTCGTGAACGATAAGAACGGAGAGGTCGGCTGCATTAATCCGTTTATGGTTCTGAATGAGCTCGATAGCGGGCTAAAGCACCACGCGCTGATCGCTTCCGAAGAAAAACGGAAACATTACCGCGAACTCGTCGACATCGTGAAACAGGAGTACGAAGACATCATCAAGAACGAAGTCCAGCGCGCCATCTCGGCCGATGAGGACGCGATCTCGAAGCTCTGCGGAAACTACATCGATAACGTGAAGGCCTACACTCAGCGCGAGAAGGTCAAAAACAAATACACCGGCCAAGACGAGGAGCCGGATGAGCGGCTGATGCGCTCGATCGAAGAGAAGATCGAGATTCCGGAATCCCGGAAGGACGATTTCCGCCGCGAAATCATGAACTACATCGGAGCGTTGGCAATCGAAGGTAAGACTTTCGATTACCGGATGAACGAACGCCTGCACAAGGCGCTCGAGCTTAAGCTCTTCGAAGATCAGAAAGACACGATCAAGCTCACTTCGCTCGTTTCGAACGTCGTTGATCGCCAAACCCAAGAGAAGATCGATATCGTGAAGGCACGTCTGATCAAGAACTTCGGGTATGACGAAATTTCGGCGACGGACGTGTTGAACTACGTCGCGAGTATCTTTGCTCGGGGCGATGCTAAGAAACGTCAGTAACGCTAAGTCTTAAGGTAAGGAGACTCCTTGAGTTCATCCATCCGCCAAGATCATAACCGCTTCCGGAATATCGTGAAGGGCATGATCAAGAAGGACCTGAAGAAGTATATTACCCACGGCGAGATGATCGGCCGGAAGGGTAAGGATCTCGTTTCTATTCCGGTGCCGCAAATCGAAATTCCACGGTTCCGGTACGGGGATAAGGAACAGGGCGGGGTCGGACAGGGCGAAGGCGAGCCAGGCGATGCAGTCGGACAGGGCGATCCTCAGGACGGCGATGAGCCGGGCCAGGGAGAAGCCGGGAACAATGAAGGCAAGCACGAGCTCGAAATTGAGATGTCGCTTGCGGAGTTGGCCGAGATTCTCGGGGACCAGCTACAGCTTCCGAAGATCGAACCACGCGGACATAAGACGCTGAAGTCGAAGGTCGATAAGTATACTTCGATCGCGTCGCAGGGTCCGAACTCGCTTAGGCACTTCAAGCGAACCTTTAAGGAAGCGCTGAAAAGGCAGATCGCCTCTGGCCAATACAATCCGGACAAGCCGATGATCATTCCGATCAAAAAGGATTTTCGTTATCGGTCTTGGAAATCGGATGTGAAGCACGAGAACTCCGCGGTCATCATCTACATGATGGACGTGTCAGGTTCGATGGGCGACGAACAGAAGGACATCGTTCGGACGGAAGCGTTCTGGATCGATACGTGGCTTCGCTCCCAGTACAAAGGGATCGAAACCCGCTTTATCATTCACGATGCCACCGCACGCGAAGTCGACGAAGATACCTTCTATCGAACTCGCGAATCGGGGGGAACGTTAATCTCTTCCGCGTATAAACTCTGCGAAAAGATCATCGAGACGGATTATCCGCCTTCGGATTGGAACATTTACCCGTTCCACTTTTCCGACGGCGATAACTGGTCGGGCGAAGACACGAAGCTCTGCCTCGAGATGCTTTCGAACTCGCTTCTGCCGAAGGTGAATACCTTCTGCTACGGCCAGGTGGAATCGCGCTACGGTTCGGGCCAGTTCTATAAGGATCTCGTCGAGCATTTCGGCGCCGAGCATGAAGAGGTCCTTCTCTCGCGGATCGAGAATAAAGAAGGCATCCTTCAGTCGATCAAAGATTTTTTGGGGAAGGGGAAGTAATCGCGCATGGCATACGGATTCGATTCTTCGGACCTCACTCCGGAACTAAAACGCGTTCGCGACGAAATCGAGGGATACGCGCGCGGTTACGGCCTCGATTTCTTCGACACGATTTTCGAAATGATCGATCACGACCAAATGAACGCATTCGCGGCCTATGGCGGATTTCCGGTGCGATATCCGCACTGGCGCTTCGGAATGGACTTCGATCAGCTTTCGAAGGGCTACGAGTACGGCCTCCAAAAAATTTACGAGATGGTGATCAATACGAACCCTTCGTACGCCTACCTCATGAAGTCGAACACGATGGTCGAGCAAAAAACCGTCATGGCCCACGTTTACGGCCACGTTGATTTCTTTAAGAACAACTATTGGTTCTCGAAAACGAACCGCAAAATGCTCGATACGATGGCGAACCACGCCGTTCGGATTCGGAATCTCATGGATAAGCTCGGCCAAGAACGGGTCGAAGATTTCATCGACCGCGTGCTCGCGCTTGAAAACCTAATCGATCCTTTCGCGCCCTTCGCTCCGAAGGCGCGGGCAGATACCCGCACCGATGCCGCCGACCGCGAAAAGCCGCCGGCCGATGAAAGCGGGCGCCTTAAAGTCGACCGTGGGTACATGGAGAAGTTCATTAATCCGCCGGAGTACCTCGAAGCGCAGCGGAAAAAATCCGCGGCATTAGGTAAGGCCGAGCAGCGGAATCCCGCCGAACCCCAGAAGGACGTTCTCCTTTTCTTGATGGAGAATGCGCCGCTCGATCCATGGGAGCACGACGTCCTCGCGATGCTTCGCGACGAGGCCTATTATTTCGCGCCCCAGGCCCAGACGAAGATCATGAACGAGGGCTGGGCGTCGTACTGGCATTCGAAGATCATGACGACGAAGGCGCTGAAGGCGTCCGAAGTCATCGACTTCTGCGACTCGCACGCGGGGACGATGGTGACCCAGCCGGGCCGCCTAAATCCGTACAAAGTCGGTATCGAGCTTTTTCGCGACATCGAAGATCGCTGGGATCGGGGCGCCTTCGGAAAAGAATACGAAGAGAACGACGACATCCGCGGAAAACTTCACTGGGATAAAAAGCTCGGCTTAGGCCGCGCGAAGATCTTCGAAGTACGGAAGGTCTGTAACGACATCACCTTTCTCGACCAGTACATGACCGAAGATTTCTGCGAGCGTCAGAAGCTCTATAATTACGGCTTCAATCGACGCACGAACCAATACGAAATTATCGATCGCGATTTCAAAAAGGTCCGCGAAAAACTGCTATTCCAGCTCACGAATCGCGGCCAGCCGTTCATCTACGTGACCGATGGGAACTACCTGAATAAGGGCGAGCTTCTCCTCTGGCACAAACACATGGGGATGGACCTCGACGTGAAGTGGACCCGCGAAACGATGCGCTCACTCGCGGCGATTTGGAAACGTCCGGTGAATATCGAGACTGAAAACGAGAGCCAGAAAAAGGTTTACTCGTACGTTCCGCACGCCGACGGCGTGAGCGAGGGCGAGTTCAGTGAAAAATTTGTCTAAGTTCGTGCTCATTTTCTTTCTCATTATTCAATCGACTTACGCGGGCCTTCCGGACGCTCCGGCGTTGACTGCAGCGCCGAACCAGATTTTGACTTGGAAGATGAAGACCGATCTCATCAAGCCCGGGAATCAATCCGAGACGCGATTTAAAGGTTACGAGAGCGCGAAGGTGTTTCCTGCCGACGTACCGGGATTCGTTCAGAACAAGTCCCCGCTGAAAAGCGAAGGCATTATCCTTGGTCCGAATGGCGAATACGATGCGCTGTTTAACCCGATGGTCTATACCGCGATTGACCTTCGGGATGGCAAGGAGAAGGTATTTCTAGCGCCGCGAGCGGAGAAGGATCAGCCGGACAAGGCCTGGAAAAAAATCTCGGAGCAGCCGCTTTTCGTCAGCGAGGACGGGCGCCATTTTTCGAAATATTATAATGAGCCGTGGCTGACCGCGACCGAAGATTATGAACTTGCGGGCGGCACTGAAGATGCGCGCTACGCCGATCTTCGCCTCCAACCATTCATCGATACGGATGGGAAATCGTTCGATGCGGCCGCGATGTACACCGCTTACGACGGAAAAACCGCGCGGATCAGCGTGATGTTTTTTAATCATGATAATCCTGCGGAACGCCGAAAAAAGGGGCTCGTATTTAACGACGAAGACGTTATGAAAAATCCACTCGTTCCGGGAAATCCCGCATGGAACAAGTCGATGTCGATGCGGCAGGTCCGCGAGCCATCGACGGGTAAGGTGAAGAACATATTCTTCTTTGGTGAAGGAAATGTTCATCACGGCGGCATCATGGTGATGACTACAGATCGCCCGTTCTCGAGTCAGGTCGATGGTTCGTTCGGGCTAAAATTTCCGCAGACGCCTCCGATTTTGAAAAGTCGACTCGGGCTTTTCGATCAGGGACTCGTCGAAGCGGCCCACCAGCCCGAAGTGATT
>JBBQMV010000120.1:0-7628 GCA_038329315.1 Bdellovibrionia bacterium
TCGACTATATCCGTCGGATCGACGAAATGGGTGGCATGATCGCCGCTGTCGAACAGGGATTTCCACAGGCCGAAATCGCGAACTCCGCTTATCATTTCCAGCGCCAGCTCGAGTCGAAGGAAAAGGTTATGGTCGGAGTGAACAAGCACACGATGGTCGAGCCGAAGCGCACGATGGCGACGCTCTACATCGACCGCTCGGTCGAGAAGCGCCAGTCGGAGAAACTAGTAGCGCTGAAAAAACGCCGGAATTCGGACGCAGTCCGGAAGGTTCTCGAAGGTGTCCGGGCCGACGCGGCCGCGGGCAAAAACATGTGTCCGTCGATTTTTGCGGCGGTTAAGGAATACGCGACGCTTCAGGAAATCTGCGACACGCTTCGGGGAGTTTATGGCGTTTACAGTGAAGCCGGCAGTTTTTAAGGAACACAAATATGGGCAATGAAAAAATCCGAGTTTTAGTCGCCAAACCCGGCCTCGATGGTCACGATCGCGGAGCAAAAGTGATCGCGCGCGCCCTTCGGGATGCGGGTTTCGAAGTTATTTATACCGGACTCCATCAGACGCCCGAGATGGTCGTCCGTGCGGCGGTTGAAGAAGATGTTCACGTCGTGGGCCTCTCTATTCTTTCGGGAGCCCATAATGCTCTCGTTCCGGAAATCCTCGAGGGTCTCAAGAAGGAAGGCCTCGACGATGCACTTATTTTGGTGGGCGGAATTATTCCTGATGAAGATTTCGAACCGCTGAAAAACCTTGGTGTTCATATGATTTTTACGCCGGGCGCTTCTCTCCAGGAAGTCGTCGATTACATCAAAGCAAACGCGCCAACCCGGACCTAAAATGACAAAGCTTAAGGTCTATCTATGAAAACTCTGCGGGTTTACGAATATGCGAACTGCTCGACGTGTAAAAAGGCGTTGAAGTTCCTCGAAATGAAGAAGGTCAAGTTCGAAGCGATTCCGATCGTCGACCAGCCCCCAACCCTTGTTGAGCTGAAAAAGATGCTCGCATTCTACGACGGAAAGATTGGAAAACTTTTTAACACTTCGGGCCTCGTTTATCGCGAAATGAAACTTGGCGAGAAACTTCCGAAAATGACGGAAGCCGAGGCCTTGACCCTGCTTTCGAAAAACGGAAAGCTCGTGAAGCGCCCATTCGCGATTTCGGCTAAAATCGGCCGCGTCGGTTTTAAAGAGACGGAATGGAAAGATCTGATTCGTTTTTAATTAGGCACAAAGCCCCAGCGGGTTGCCGGAGAAACGCGCGGATCGGATGAATACTGGTGAGTTTTCCACACCGCTTCGATTTGGTCGTAGCGGTATTTTTTTCCGTCGAACCTCAGGAGTTTTTTTCTCTTCTCGCGTTTGAGAAGTTTATTTGCGCGGTCGAGATCGTCACCATGTAGGGAAGTGATATAACCCGTGATTTGGTCGAAAGACTGACCGAGGCGAGCATCCCGGGAAGGGGTACTCCAGTCCTCGTAGTTCTTTGTTCCCGGCGAACAGTCTTGGGTCGAACAAAGTGTAAAACCGTCTTCGACAAGTTTCTTTCGTTCGGAGATTGCGGACTCGAGATTTGAGAGGACGGCATGCATTCCTACGATTGGATCAGTGGAGTCCTGGAGGCGCGCGGCGACTTCGGCGCTGAAGTCGTGGGTACCATGCTTAAAAAAATCCGGCTGGTACTGTTCGAGAGAGTAACCTGGCATTTGGGCCGCGGGAACGAGGTAAGCCGAAGTGGCGGTCAGGCGAGTCCAGCGGTGTCTAACAATCCCGCCGAAAAGCATCGGGGGTTGTTCGAAAACGGTGAACGGTTCGACGACGAGCTTTCTAACCTTCCGTGGAACATTCGAATACATGTCTTCGAGTGGCCAGGAGCCACGGTTATGCGAGACGTCGGTAAAAACGCGGGTATGGCCGTCTTCAGCCCGCATTTCGAGGTGGAACGAACCCTCGGTGATCCAGTTCTCGTTAATCTCGATCGGGTAGGCATCGGCATGAACGGAGTGGGTGTAGGTGTTCACGAGGACGTAATCGAGTGCGGCGAGGAACCGCTTATCATTCTGCCACTCGATTGCCGTCGGAAGGTTTTGCCAAACCGAACGGACCGAACGGTTTGTCAGAAGAGCCCCGGAGCCGTCTAGGCGGTTTCCCGCGGGAAGCCCCATCACGCGCGAGAAAATCCAGCGGAGCGCAACGGTCGCGTCGGCGCAGTCGGTTTTAATTTTGTAGCGCTTAAAAAACTTCTTATCAAAGTTTGCGCGGGTCCAGTCTGCGAACTTTGATTCCCAGTCGGTCGACCATTCGTTCGTGGCGGTCCAAATCTCGCCCGAAACCATAGGATTTCGAAGTTCGTGCATTTCATCATTCGAGGGGAGTGACGACTTTTCGATCGTACCGCTCGAAGCGTTTAAATCACGAAGTCGCGCGTCGGCCTCCTTTTCGGTGGGGAAGGCAATCTTTTCGATCGTGTCTGGAAACCCTTCCGAATCGACGCGGTAGACGTGGACGTACCAATTTCCGTTTTCCGCGTACTTCAGAGCGACGGTAGGATCGGCGGCAAAAGTAATCACCGGAAACAAGAGCGAGAGAACGAGGTGAGACAAGCGGGGCTTCATGTTCATAATTTAATTTTAGATGCGGGGTTCTCGCTTCAAAAACTGAATGAGGTTCCAAATCCACGCTGGGAAGGCGCGAATTCGGGCAATCCAACTCTTCCGATAGAACTCTATGAAGAGGCGAAAGGTCGCATGTTGGAACGGAGTATAGGGGAACCACCAGAGCGACTTAAAGACGAAGAGGGAATTCAGCGGCTTGTGGATGTGCCGCGTATTCACAAATTCGTAAAGTCCGCGGGCAGAGTGTTTCCGACCGAAGCCGGTCTCTTTCACACCGCCCCATGGGGTTTCTGGTAACCCGGCAGTGTAGACCACTTCGTTAATCGTGATCGTTCCGGCCTCGAGCCGTTTTGCGATTGATTCACCGAGCCCGAGATTTTTCGTGATGACGCTTGCGAGAAGGCCGTATTTACTGTTGTTTGCCTTTGATACGGCTTCGTCGATTGATTTAAACGTCGTGATCGCGACGACTGGCCCGAACGTCTCTTCATTATAGATATCGAGTTCTTCGATGTTCTTGCCGGTGACCACCGTAGGCTCGAGGTAGCGACGATCAGCAGAGAATTCTCCACCGGTAATGAACTCGGCGCCCTTTTCTTTGGCCTGCTTGATTTGGGCGGAATAGACCTCTTTTTGCTTTTCGAACGTAATCGCACCGAGATCGTTATTTCCCTGCTCGGATACGCCGTGACGGAGGGTTAATATCTTTTCCTTCAGCTGGCGATTGAACGCGGGAGCGATCGATTCGTGAACGATGATTCGTTCTACCGAGGCACAAATCTGGCCGGAGTTTGAAAACCCGCCCCAGAGCGCCGCGCTGGTCGCGAAGTCAAGATCCGCATCGGCGAGTACGATCATCGGGTCTTTTCCGCCGAGTTCGAGATTCACTGGGATAAGGTGATCTGCAGCCTGGCGCATAATCTTCTTTCCGGTCGAGACCGAGCCGGTGAAAAAGACTTTTGCGGGACGCTGTTCGATGATGGCTGCGCCGATCACACCGTCGCCGACGACCGTCGTGATCAGACCCTTTGGGAATCCAGCCTCCTCGAATATTTCTTGGATGCGGAGACCGATGAGGGGAGTGATCTCGGAAGGTTTAAAGATGATCGCGTTACCCGCGAGGACGCCCATAACGAGCTCGCCCATCGGGAGCAGGAAAGGGTAGTTCCACGGGCTGATCACGGTGATCACGCCGAGGGGCCAATAATTTAGGTAGCTCGCTCGGTGTTTCATGAGTCCCATCGGGATATTTGAATCCCGGAGAAGCGCTTCGCCATTCTTCGCAAAATACGAGCAGAGTTCGATCACCGAGAAGATCTCGTTCATCATCGATTCGAAACGGGGTTTCCCGTTTTCGTTCGAAATGAGCTCGCCGAGGTCGTCGATGTGGTTGATCAGGGTCTCACGGAGGTCGATGAGCATCGCGACCCGTTTTTTAACCGGAACCATCGCCCAAGCCTTCTGAACCACGGCCGCGCGTTCGAAAAGCGACCGGATCTCTGCTTTCGGAGTGAGGGTCAGTTCCTTTAAAATTTCGCCAGTGCCTGGGTTACGGATCGAAAGAAGTTCCATTGTCTTTTTAGTCTGGCGGCGATAGTTCACGGTGTCCATAGTTCAAGGTCCACGAATGAGCGGACGTAGCTCAGTTGGTAGAGTGCGAGCTTCCCAAGCTTGAGGTCGAGGGTTCGATCCCCTTCGTCCGCTCCATTTTGGACCCTAAATCCTCATTTCTTTACGCCCTGAGTTAGGGTATCCGAGCCCCATGTATTCCGTGGATTATGATGTTCTCGTCATCGGTGGCGGACACGCTGGCACCGAGGCTGCTCACGCGTCGGCGCGAATGGGTAGCCGTACGGCGCTTGCGACATTAAATCCTGATCGAATTGGTTACCTTTCTTGCAACCCGGCCATGGGCGGACTTGCGAAGGGGCAGCTCATTAAAGAGATCGATGCCCTCGGTGGGATCATGGGACGCCAGACGGATAAGACGGCGATTCAATACCGCCGCCTGAATACTTCGAAAGGCCCGGCGGTTCGGTCGTCGCGCGCCCAATGTGACAAGCCTCTCTATGCCGTGAAAATGCAGGAAACGATCGCCTCGGTTTCGGGGCTTACCGTGCTCGGAATCGAAGTCGCGGACCTGCTTTGGGAAAGTTCTGCGGGGAGACGAAAGATCATTGGAGTGAAACTCCGCGACGGCAGTATTGTTCGCGCGAATGCGGTGGTCGTTACTTCCGGTACTTTTCTCCGGGCAATGATGCACACGGGTTTCGAACAAACCGAAGGTGGGCGAGTCGGGGACGAAGCGGCGAAGACGCTTTCCCGTTCGATCGAAGATCTCGGTTTTAAACTTCGGAGGCTCAAGACTGGAACACCGGCTCGGCTCGACAAGGATTCGATCGATTGGTCGAAAACCGAGCGTCAAGAAGGTGACGCTTGCCCCATCCCGTTTTCCTTCTATTATAGAGCGCCTCGATTCCCAGAACTTCCTCAGGTCAATTGTTATATTACCTATACAAATGTACAAACACATGAAATTATTGAACAAAACTTCGATAAATCCCCGATGTTCACGGGGATTATTCAGGGTATCGGACCGCGTTATTGTCCCTCAATCGAAGATAAAGTAAAACGGTTTAGTGATAAAGATCGCCATCAGATCTTCCTCGAGCCCGAAGGACTAAGTGTTCCGGAGATTTACGTAAACGGGATGTCGACCTCCCTTCCGCGGGACGTCCAAGAAAAGTTTATTCATTCGATCGTCGGGCTCGAAAACGCAAAGTTCCTGAAACACGGATATGCGGTCGAGTACGACGCCGTCGATGCGCGGATGTTGAAGGCGACGCTCGAAGCGAAAGATGTCGACGGACTTTTCTTCGCGGGGCAGGTGAATGGAACTTCGGGTTACGAAGAGGCCGGGGCGCAGGGTTTAATCGCCGGAATGAACGCCGCACTTTCCGTTCAGGAAAAATCTCCGTTCGTGCTTTCGCGACTCGATGGCTACATCGGGGTCCTCATCGATGACCTCATTTTGAAAGGTTCGGACGAGCCGTACCGGATGTTTACCTCACGTGCGGAACATCGACTTCACCTCCGGGAAGACAACGCCGATCTTCGACTTTCGGAACTCGGTTACCATGCCGGACTTCTCGGTGAAGACGACTACCGGACATTCACGAAAAAGCGAGATGCCGTTGCAAAACTTCTCGGCGAGATCGAGTCGCGTTCGCTTTATCCGAATGAAGCGACGAACACTTGGGTTTCAGAGCAGGGACTCGCGATTTTGAAGGATAAGACCTCTTTTTCAGCCTTTTTACGCCGTCCCGAAGTGAAGATCGATTTGCTCACACAAGTTCCGACTGAGGATCATCTCGATTTCACGGGCGTCGCCGAAGAAGTGATCGAACAAGCAGAGATCCAGGTGAAATACGCTGGATACATCCAGCGCGATCTCGAACTGCTCGAAGGAGTTCGCAAAAACGAAATGCTCGCGATTCCGGCGAGCCTCGGGTACGACGGCGTCCCGGGGCTTTCGACGGAGATTACTCAGCGACTAAAAGAGACTCGACCAGAAACAATTGGGCAAGCGAGCCGACTCCAAGGGGTTACCCCGGCGGCAGTCGCGAATATTCTAATTTATCTGAAAATGGGGAATGCACGTGTCTGATTCGGTTGAATTTCAATCTCTCCTCCAAGAAAACCTTGGAAAAGAACTGAGTGCAGAGCAAATCGGCCGCATCGTCGCGTTCCGAGAAGAGGTTTTGAAGGAAAACGAAGTCCAGAACCTTACGCGCCAGCTTTCGTCGAAGGATTTTTACGAAGGACACGTCCTCGACGTCGTTCACCTTCAGAAATCCGGACTCTTAGAGCTACCAGCGATGGATGTAGGTGCTGGAATGGGGGTTCCGGGTATCCTTCACGCCCTAATTTATACGCCAAAAGGGTCTACAACCTGGATTTCGAGTGATTCTGAGGGGAAAAAAGCGGATTTTATGCAACGCATGATTGAGCAATTCCATTTAGAGGGTGCGAGCGCCGCGTCAGTTCGGGGTGAAGACCTCCTGGATAGCCACACCGTAATGAGCATCGTCGCGCGTGCGGTAGGGCCCGTCTCCCGAATCTACGGATGGTTTCGCACACGTTCCACGTGGAACAATCTCATCCTTTTGAAGGGCCCGAAGTGGGATGAAGAGTGGGCCGAGTTCGAACGTGGACCACACCGAGGACGCCTGATTATCGATGGAACGTACGAGTATATCTCCGGTGAAGAGCAAAAGAAGCTCAGAATCATTCGCCTACGGCGTAAATAGTCTTGAGATGTGTTCCACGTGGAACATCTCGCGAAAAAAATACTGAGTAGGCGATTGAAACTTCTTGATGATCCAGCCTTCAGTCTCTACTCTACAAGGGTAAGCAAAGTATTCGGACGGTCCGCAAGAGCGTAACCCAAAGTATCGGGTGACTATCCACTCCATCCACAACCACACATTGAAGGTTGGAAAGAGTATTTAAGCTTAACCAAGTCTCACACGCAGCAAGGACGCATGCCCCAGGAGTCAGATTTCATGGAAAAGACGGCGAAAATCGCTCATCCCGGTAAGACGGTAGTGCTTATTAACCAAAAAGGCGGAGTTGGTAAGACGACGTCTACGGTTAATCTCGCAGCTTCGCTTGCCCTCGCCGACCGTAAGATCCTGGTCCTCGATTTCGATCCTCAGGGGAATGCGTCCTCTGCGTTGGGAGTGGACCGGCAAACGGCTGCAAGCCGCCCAACCATCTATAATGCACTCATCGGTGAAGTGAAGCTCTCCGAGACGATTCACGCGACGGAGGTCGACAATCTTTTTATCTCGCCTGCAAACGCGGATCTCACCGGGGCAGAAATTGAGCTGGTTACGGCGTTTGCGCGCGAATCGAAACTTCGCACGGCGATCGCGGAAGTGAAAAACGATTACGATTATATCCTGATCGACTGCCCACCTTCACTCGGTCTGCTCACGGTGAATGCGCTAACC
>JBBQMV010000121.1:0-7621 GCA_038329315.1 Bdellovibrionia bacterium
GTTCGGTAATCCAACCATGCGCTCGTGATGCGATTCGAAGTGGGGCACATCTCGAGGAGAATTTCGTTTTCGCGAAGATATTCCATGAGCTTCGGATCTTCGATCGAGCGGATGCCATGTCCGATCCGGCGTGCTCCGAGGTCCTCGATCGCGGACCAGACGGAATCCGCGCCAGCCGCTTCGCCCGCGTGAATGGTGATTTTCGCGCCGGACGAGATCACTCGTTTCATCATGTTTCGGTAGAGGTGATTCGGATATTGCGATTCGTCGCCCGCGAGATCGAAGCCGATAAAGCGGTCATCATTCTTAAGATAGAATTCGATCGTCTTCTCGATCGAGGCCATACCGAAGTCGCGTGATCCGATGCAGATGAGTCCGGCTTGAAAATCCGGATAGGTGATCATCGCTCGTGCGAGACCGGCGTGAAATCCATCGAGCGCTTCCATCCACGGCATTTTCGAGAGTTCGCATACGAAGCCGGGAGAAAAGCGGAATTCGATCGCGTGAATGCCTTCGCGGTAGGCATCTTCGCAGGCTTCGAAGGCGACTCGTTCGACGACGTCGTAATGGTCGAGAACTTGCTGGTAGAGGGTAAACTTCGCGAGGACCGAGGGGAGATCCCGCATCGGTTCGACGATGACGAAGTCCGAACGGAATCCCTCGAGCGAGGTGCTCTGGGAGATCAGACCCCGCGTCTGTCCGAGCTCGAGTAAGGTCGAAAGCCTTGCCGAAACGTCGAGGTGGCGGTGAAGTTCGATGAGTCCCGTCTTGGCCAAGAATTAGATCCCCATCATGTGCGCGCCGCTATCGACCATCATCGTCGTGCCGGTGATGTGGCGTCCGCCAGGCCCGCAGAGAAATGCGGCGAGCGCGCCGACGTCGGATTGATCGATGTTTTCTTTCATCGGCGTTTTTTCTTCGGCCTTCGCGAGCATGTCGCGGAAGTTCCGAATTCCTGCGGCGGCGAGGGTCTTTACCGGTCCGGCGGAAATCGCGTTCACGCGGATTTTCTTCGGGCCGAGATCGTTCGCGAGGTAGCGAACGGTCGCCTCTAAGCACGCCTTCGCGACGCCCATGACGTTGTAATTTTGGACGACGCGCGTGGCGCCGATGTAAGAAAGCGTGATGATCGATCCGCCGGTGTTTTCCGAGCCCTCCGCAGGAGCCATGAGCGGCTCCGCGCGTTTCGTCATCGCGACGAGTGAGTAAGCCGAGACGTCCATTGAGAGGAGGAATCCGGCGCGCGACGTATCGACGAAGCGGCCTTCGAGGTCTTCTCGGTTCGCGAACGCGACCGAGTGAATGAGGAAGTCGAGCGATCCCCATTGCTCTTTCACTTTCGCGAAGACGGAATCCATTTCGGCGTCGCTCTGGGCGTTCATCGGGAGGATGAGTTTCGCACCGACACTTTCGGCGAGCGGACGAACGCGACGTTCGAGGGCGTCCCCGAGATAGGTGAAGGCGAGTTCACATCCGCCGGCGTGAAGGTGTTCGGCGATCGACCAAGCGAGGCTACGGTCGTTCGCGACGCCGACGATTAGGGCACGTTTCCCTGAAAAGGAACCAGGGGCTACGCCGGCGAAAGTCCGGCTGGATTCGGATGAGGTATTGGACATTCATGAGGGTCTGCCACACCGCCTTTTAAAATCCGAGCGGATTTATCCGACGGGATTTAGAAAGGGAGGAGGGAGGACGCCGTAACTGAGAAGAAGATTTCGCCTTCACCGAACGCGTCCTTATTAAAACCGTAGTGATAATCGACGCCTAAGTTCAGCGGGAGAAGATAGAGGGCATCCACCCCGAGCCGCAGCCCGACCCCTGCCGAAGGCAGGTGCTGGAACTTGTTTGACGCTTCGGGTCGATAGGTGTCTTCCGCGAAGAACTGCATCGCGAGCTGACTGAGCCCGACCGGATTCGTTCCCCAGCCCCGGAAGATTTGGGCGAGCGGGAAACGGAGGTCGGTCGACACGGTAACTGCTTCGGTAGAGGAGATCGACGTGTTCGGGTAACCGCGAATTCCGAACTCGTCGAAGCTGTCGGAAAAAAGCGGTTCGAAAATCCGGTTCCGTTTACCGCGGCTCAGCGCGCTCGCGTCGAGGTACGAAAAATCGCGGTGACTGACTTTCATCGCGCGAACGCTCGGGAAGAGAACCGCGTGATTTCCGAGATCAAAGTACTGGGTGTGCCGGAAGATCCCTTTATAGATTTGGCGCTCGCCGAGATCGTAACGGCGAACGCCGAGCTGGGTCGAGTGTCCGCGTTCGGCAGCGACCGCGAGCTTCGAGGCACGGACACCGGTGTAATTGAGCGTGAGGTCTTCGCGGGGAACGTACCGAGTGCGCAAAAGAAGATGCGCGTTCCCGCCGGGCATGTCGTAGTAAGAACTGCGATCGATCGAAGCGCCGATCGTCGGCGTAAAGGTCGAAGTGATTTGCTGGAACGGAAAGCTGATCGAAGCGCCGGACTGGAACTCGTGCGTGTAGGTCGTCGGATTTCCGGCGTTCGTTTGGATGCTCCGAACGTCTTGGGTTAACTGGGAAGCGTAGAGCCCAATCGAAGGTCCGAGTTGGCGGTTCTCGTACTGCGCGAGGTAATCGAATGACTTCGAAGTCGAGTCGTATGCACCGAGCGCGAGGTATTGGTGTCGAAACGTATTGTCGTAACCCGCAGCTTCGGCACCGGCGTAAGTCGAATTCTGGTCGCTGAGTAAAATCGGGGACCACTGGCGTGGAAGGAGCGTTCCGAGCGTCGAGTAGTTTTCGACCGGATAATCCTGCTTCACGTAGGGAGCGGCCGGCGAACCCGAAGCGGTCGGCGCATCTTCGCCGACTTTCACAGTGACTTTCGCCGGGTCGATTCCTTGCGAGAAGAGTTCGACTTTACCGATCGAAAATCCATCTTTCGAAAGCACGGAAGCGTAGGCATCCTTTCCGCGGAAGCTCGGGAGCCAGAGCCCACCGGTTACGTTCGTGACGAGCACGTTTTTCGTGGCTTCGTGGCGATAAAGGTTATCTACGCCCGTGCGATCGGAGACGAAGTAGAGGATCCCGCGGGCATCGAACGCCGGAAACCGATTTCGGAATCCGTCGGCTACGATCGGCGACGGAGCCCCGCCGGCGAGCGGAAAAAAGAAGAGTTCTTCGGAAGCCTTGCCGTCGACTTTCCAAGCGAAGACGATGCCTTTTCCATCGGGCGAAAACTTCGGATTCGTGATCCGGTCGTACGCGGCTGCGTTTACGATTTTTTTCGTGTTCGTGATGACGAGTTTATCCCCGCGGTATCCGAGCTTCCCGAGCATCAGATCGACGCCGGAATCGGTATCGGCGGCCGTGAAGGCGATCCAGGCGCCGTCTTTCGAAATATCCGGATCGCGCGCACGCGCGTCGTCGGTTAACCAATAGGTTTTTCCATTTCCAAGATCGTGAACGCGGAGGTCGCTGTAGAGGTAATAGTTCGAACTTTGGTGGAGCGAAGAGTAAACGACGCGTTTCGAGTCGGGAGTGAACGCGAGGGCTTCGCCGAGAAATTTGTCTTCGATGTCCTTCGGCTTCGCACCGGGCTTCGACTCACGAATTTTCAGAGTCTGCCAGTGTTCGTCGGACTGGCTCGAATAGGCAATCCAGTTTAGATCGGGAGAAAACGCGACGCCGTACGACTGGTCTTCGGTTCCGTCGAGCACTTCGAGTTTCGAGACCGGCGCGCTCCGAATCTTCGCGAGCTGGCCGTTCATTTTCTCGTTAGTTTCTTTCACCCAGGTAGCCCAGTGGGCGTACCAGTCTTTACCGGTGATGTTCGAGACGTTCCCATTAATCAGGTATGGGAAACGGCGACTTCCCCGGTACGTCATTTCGCCGAGCGCGTCCTTCTTCGAGCGCTCCACGGTATTCATGAGGTTATAGCCGAAGAGGTACGCGATCTCACCGCCCGGATAATGAGGGTGGCCCACGTTTACTTCGTCGAGCGTGATGGTGTCGGACCGATCGAGCGCATTTTCGGCGACGATCGAGCGAAGAATCCCTTCCCAGTACGGCGACCGACCGCGACCGGTCTTCGTGTATTTCGTTTCGTTATAGACGGCGTAGCCTTCGAGCATCCACGACGGCCAGGTCGAGTTCGGCAGGAGAACGTCCCCGAAAATATAGCGCGTGACCGCCCAGAAGCCGCGAGTCGCGTCCATGTTCAGGAAGTGGGTGTACTCATGATAAATCAGGAGGCGGAGCCAGTCGTCATAGGCGTCGGTGCTGAAGAACGGATCGGGCGGCGTGAGGTAAAGCAGCATCCCGAAGCGGGAGACCGGCGTCGTCATTCCGTTCGCAGCGTCTGCGTTATCGACGATGAGGACGTTCACGAGCGAGCGTGGCGTCCACCGGAGGTCGACTCCGAGATCGGCTTGCGCGTTTTCGTAAATATTCGCCACGCGTTCGGCTTGCTTCGCGAGCGATGCCGGGAAAACGATGCGGAAGTGGGTGGTTTCGATTTGTTTCCAGTCCCAAAACGGCGAGAGCCCGAGCGAGTCTCCGGCGCCGGCATGCGCGGCTGAGGAAACAAGGAGTAGTGAAAGGAATCCGAAAATTTTCGACCCGAGCTTATTCATAGTCCGACACTCTTTCGACGTTCACTTCGAGGGGGGAGTCCGCATGGGGACCCGCCAGGTTTAATTTCTTTCCTTCGGTCGCGACGTTCTTTCGTAAGAGCGCGAGCACGGTAAATCCTTCGCTTTCTTCGCGAGTTGCGCTCGTCACCGAGCCGACCTCCATGCCGTCTGCGGTGCGAAGCGCCGCCCCGCGGGCGGGGAGTGGTCCGACTCCGGAAAGAAGTGCGAGGCGTTTCGCCGGTGCTCCGAGCGAAACGATCTTCTCGACGACTTCCTGGCCCGGATAGCATCCCTTATTGTCGGCGACGGCGTAGCGCATCCCGATTTCGAGCGGATTCGCATCGAGTACGAGTTCGCGGTCGATGCGGGGAAAAAGCGTTTGGATTCGGCTATGGTCGAATTCGGATTCTTCCATCCGGCCGGTCGTTTCGGCAGTGACGAAGCGGTCGACCGCGGTGCGCGGTCCCCAGACGCTCGTCCAAGTCGCGGCGAACGCGTGCTTCGAACCGTGAAGAAGAATGAGCGTTTCGCCATCGATGATCCGCTCTTCGAGACGGTTCTCCGTCGCGCCCGGAAGTCCGAAGATCCACGTATTCGCGAGTCCCGTCGTTTCGGCGAGTTCGTATTTTTCGGCGAACGTGAATTGGTCCATCACCGTGAGGAGCGAGTCTTTCCAAGCGTCGCCCGCACCGCCCTCGACCTCAAGGTAGAAGGAGTCGGGTGCGCGACAGGCCACGCGGAATGCGGCACGAATCTTTCCTTGGGGATTCAGAAAAAATCCCGGACGGAAATCGCCCGGCTCGAGGCCGTTGATATTCGTCGTCGTCAGCCGGTGAAGGAAATCCCGAGCGTCTTTCCCCTTCATTTCGAAGAGGTGCGTCGAAGTCGGAAAATACGCGCTACTCGTCATTGCGTTAGTTATAGCGTTAGTTACAGCGCCGCGCGACTAAAGAAGGAAGTGATGACGAGTAAAGTCTTGAAATCCGGTCTTGAAATCCGATGGAGCGCTGCCATACGCTCGCGGAACTATGTTCGTCACGAAAGCGCAGTTCGTTCGAGATTTAAAGGATAAGGAAGCCATCGCTTCGCCGTTTTTGGTGAAGTTTTCCGCGATCGGAGCGGACAAAAACGGTAAACAGTTCATGAACGTCGTTCTGCTCGATCGTACGGGTGAGATCGAAGCCCGCATTTGGGAAGACGTTCCGCGTTATGCTTCGACGGTCGTGCGCGATAATTATGTCCATATCGAAGGCCGGGTCCAAACCTATCAAGGGCGCCGCCAAATCGTGGTCAACCGCGTTCAACCCCTCCGTGAAGACGAGGTCGAACCAAAGGATTACATCGCCGAGGGAACCCTCGATGTTGAAGGTCTCTATACGAAGCTTCTCGGTTTCGTCGCGACGATGCAGGACCCTTACTACCGCGCGCTTTGCGAATCGGTACTTCGCGACGACCCCGAAATTATGGACCGCGTGAAGCGCGCTCCGGCCGCGAAATCTGTTCACCACGCTTATAAGGGCGGACTGCTCGAACACGTTGTTTCGATTACGACGATTCTCGACGGACTCGCCGCGCACTATGGAAAGATAGTCGACCGCGATCTTCTTTTTTTGGGTGGCTTCTTCCACGACATCGGAAAGATTTGGGAACTCTCGTTCGATAAGACGACCGACTATACGACCGAAGGAAAACTCATCGGCCATCTCGTGATGGGCGTCGAACTCATCGAAAAGAAAATCACCGAGCTCGAAGCAACCCCCGGCCGGCTTCCCGGAAAGTTTCCCATCGAAAAGCGGCTGCTTGCGAAGCACGTCGTCCTCGCCCACCACGGTGAATACGAATACGGTTCGCCAAAACGCCCGAAGTGTCTCGAAGCGCTGATCGTGCATTATGTTGACGATCTCGATTCGAAAATGAACGCAATCGGGAAGTTCATCGAAGCGGATCCGTCCGTGGGCGAGTTCACGCAGATGAATAAGATGTACGGACGGTTCTTCTTTAAGCCGGACTGGGCGCGGAAAGAATCTTCACCGAGCTAGGGTTAACGCGGATGCGTAAGGAAACGGCCATAGGAATTGCCGATGCCCTGGTCGTCGCCGCGCTCATCTATACCGTTCTTCAAAGTCGCGACTCGATCGACGAGTTTCGGAATAGCCGTCGGGTCGGTGAGGTGATTCAACTTCGGCGGCGCCCTTCATTTCGCCCCTCGCTCCTCACCGAGAATGTCCGTCCTTCGCCCCGTCCATCGCTCGCGCCCGCGTCGGTGGTTTCGGTTCCGACACATTCTATCGAAATTGCGTCCGACCTATGCGGGGTCTTTCGCCAACTCGAAAAGCCGAATCTCGATGAGTTCGATCGCTCTAAACTTATCCAATTCCTCGCGGAGTCTTGGCCGAACGACGGAAGTCTCGAGCTTTTCAGGGCTCTGCGCGAAGGGGACTGGGCGGAAGTCGCGGAAATCGGTCGGCAAGGCGGAGCTCCCGGCGCCGAGGAGCTTGGCTTAATGGCTCGCCTGAATCTGTTCGAGCAGGGGGAGAACGATGCCGCGGGCGTGAGTCACTGGGTCGGTCCGCCTGAGCAACGCGAATTCGATGAGCTTGAAGCGATGAAAGCGCGCGACCCCGCGAACTCATTTTGGCCCTTGGCAGAAGCTCATTTACTCGCCCGAGCGGGAAGGGCGTCCGAACGAGAGCTTCGTATCGCGGAAGCGGCTTCCTTGCCGGGGTATCGAAATCCGGTATCTAGCTTTTACGCGGAGACCGAGAAGACTGCTCTTCGCGATGGGGACGACCGTAAGTTTCTCGCTTACCGTGTGCTTCGCTCGGGGGCGCCGATTCTCACTGATCAAATTCACCGCGAACTGATGCAGGATGTAGGAAAATCTCCAGACACCGACGAAATGCTGAAATGGGTTGGAAAGACGATCGAGACATCTCAATTCCCGGAAACGGACTCGAAAGAGCCATTCGTCCAGGGCGCGCAGGGGAGCCTGTTCGAAGCCGTAATGGGAAACTCGCTCGCTCGCAA
>JBBQMV010000122.1:0-7598 GCA_038329315.1 Bdellovibrionia bacterium
CGAAAGAAGCGGAGTTATCCGGTCTTTTCGTGGCAATGGAGTCGGTTTTAATCTTGTTGTTTTCCATGATGAGTCTCCTTGTTGTTTCTATAAGGAGATACTTCAACATGCGGGCCAGCCAGATTTGGGGATTCCTGGTACACGTGTACCCCGCCAGATGTGAGTAGAAGCCGAAGTTCGCTTTGAGCCAGGCTTCGGTTTCCGGCGGTGCGGTTTTTTTTGCCGCAGCTTTCGGATCGAGAGCGCCGTAAGGGACCAAAAATTCCCGTTTCATATCCATCGAGATGTCCGCGGATTCGAGAACGCGCTCTGGATCGAGGCGACCCTCTTCGAGGGCTTTTAATACGGAAGCGTAGGCGTGACGGGTTGCGGCCTCTGAACGATAAATGAGGAGATCGCATCCGGCTTCAATCGCGAGGCGAGGGGCTTCTTCTGCCCCGTAGTGGTCCGCGATTGCTTTCATTTCCATGTCGTCGGAGACGATGAGGCCAGTGTAGCGCATTTCGTCGCGAAGGATACCGGTCAGAACATTTTTCGAAAGCGTCGCTGGGAATTTCGGATCTAAGTTCGGATTCATCAGGTGCGCGGTCATGACGAAGCGGCATCCGGATTTGAACGCTTTCACAAACGGGTGGAATTCACGGTCGTGCAAGGACTGGAGGGAGTCCTCGACTTTCGGGAGTGCGAAGTGGGAGTCGACCGTCGTATCGCCGTGCCCGGGGAAATGTTTCACGCAAGGCTGAACACCTTGGTGGAGGTGCCCGCGAACGAACGCCGAAACCATTTTCGAAACGGTGGCTTCGTCTTCGCCGTATGCCCGCGTGCCGATGACCGGATTATTAGGATTCGAGTTGATATCCGCGACGGGCGCGAAGTTCACATTGATCCCGACAGCCTTCAGTTCGGAGGCGACCATTTCGGAAAGTTCGAAGAGGAGTTTCGGAGAATCTTTTTTTGCAACGACGCCCGCTTCGGGAAGACGCGTGAATCCGGCTTTGAAGCGTTGGACCTTTCCGCCTTCATGATCGACGGAGATCCAAAGCGGAAGGTCGCCCGAGCGACATTGTTGAACGTCATTAATCAGGGTCGTGACTTGTTCCGGCGACTCGTAATTCGGAGCAAAAAGAATGACCCCGCCGATCCGGGCTTGGGAAATAAACGCGGAGGTTTCATCCGCGAGTTCGGTCCCCGAAAACCCCATGATGAAGAGTTCTCCGAGTCGGTCTTTGGCTTGATCGATCTTGGACATAGAGGTGATCCTAGCAAAACTCTGCCGAACCGAAAACCAGACAAAGGTGCCGGTGGGCGATTGTGATGCGTCGGGCTAGGGACGCGCCTTGTTAATCAGGTTTAATCAAGGAATGACTACTCAGGTTTGTCGGTTCGCTTCACAAGGAATCGGCGCGCTTCGGCTTCTGTCTTCTTCTCGATCACGAGGTGTTGACCTGGCTTTTCGATTCGCACGGCTTCACCCGTAGGGAGGACGTGCCAGATACTCTTTTCGTCGGCAAGTTCGATCGTTAGTTTTTTCGTTCCGGTCCTCTTAGCGATCTCGTCTTCGGGTTCGAGAGTGAGCGAGCCATTGACCGGTGAGTAACGGGTATCCAGCGCGTCTTCGAAAAGCGTAATGAAAGTGAGTCGCTTTCCAGGCTTCAAATCGGCGAGATGCTTGCCGATCCAGGTTTGGAAAAGAGTCGAGAGAAAGGCCTTCGAAGGTACGGAGGCCTCGATCGGTGCGAGCGCCTGCTTATTACGGCGAGCCTTCACCTTCAAGGTCGTCCCGGTGAATGTTCCGTCGATACCGATCTGGGATTCGCGGTAGGTGCCGTTGAAGTTAAAGAGGAGTGGGGTGACGTTCTCGTCGTCCTTGCCGAACGAAACGACTTTCTCTTCATTGATGAAGCCTTCTTCAGTTCGCCAGAGTTGGTTCTGATAGGCGATCTTACCGTCGCGGCGTTCGACGCGGTCGTTGTAATAGCCGTACGGAATCTTCTCGCCAATGGTCATCGTATACCAGGTATTCCAAAGCAGTTTCGACTTCCCACTCGCCGCTCCCTGAGAAGCCAGCACGGCGGCGGCGGCCTTTTCCTCTTTCGGAGTTAGCGTCGGCGATTTCGACGGCGCGGCGCTCGCGTCGGACGCGAGAATACAACCGAGTAAAATAAGCGCACAGCGACTAAAGGGTAGGTGGCTTAGAATTTTTTTTGGGCTTTGCATGCGGGAATTCCTCTCCTTCGAGGTAATGCGACTGGAGCGAAGCGGAAAACGCTGCTCCGGTTAAAACGACGAGCCAGGCGACGTAGATCCAGACGAGAAGGATCGGAATCGCAGCGAGGCTGCCGTAAATTCGGTCATAAGAAACGAAGTGATGGACGTAGATCCCATACACATTTTTCGCGAGGATCCAGATCGCCGAAGTGCCGACGGAGGCGACAAGTGCCGCACGCCAGTAAACAGGGCAATGGGGGATGTAGCGGTACATCCCGTAAAACGCAGCGACGAGAATAAAGAAGAAGGACGTCCCGGTCGGAAGGACTTTCGATAATGGAATTTCGAGACTTTCGGCGGCACCGATTGCGATCGCGAGCGTGAGCGGTGCCAACGTGATAAAGAACCAGTAGATTCCGATTCGCTTCAGGATTCCGCGTTGGAGCTTCGTCTTCCAGATTTTATTGATCGTCTTTTCGATGCTCGCGAGCATGCTCATGCTCGTAAAGAGGAGAGCGACTACGCCGCCGATTCCGAGCGAAGTCGGGTGGATGTGGTCGACGAACGAGCGAATTACCGTCAAAGTCTGCTCGTCGGATCCTTCGGCGAGGTTTTCGAAGACGAAAGGTTCGATTTTCGCGTAGAGGTTTTCGAGTCCACCGAAGGCCTTGAGAATCGAAAAGCACACAGCAATGAGCGGAATTACCGATAAGATCGTCGTATACGCTAGCGCAGACGCCGCCCCCGGGACCTGCTCGTCTCGTACGAGTTTAATCGTATCTAGGAGCGTGTCTTTTAGGACACTCCGGAGATTTCGTTTCATAGCGTAAAATAGAGAGTGGAATTGAAGTTCAAGGTGATTCCCAGTCTATCCGAACAGGAATCTGGAGAGTACCCGATTTATGTCACTCATGACCGAAAACAACCGCGATATTGTGCTCTACGCCGGATACGCCGCAGTGTTCGTCGCGGTGTATCTAGTGTCCCGGATGCTTCTCAGTGAAGAAGAGCGAAGCGCGGCCCAGGAAAATCTTGCCGACCTCCGAAGTCGGAAGTCGTCCTCGAAACTCGTGCAAACGACTCGTCCGTTCTTTACTCAGTACGTCGTGCCCATGGTCCGTGGAAAGAAGATGTGGGACAGCAAGCGCATCCTCTATCGCCGTCGCCTGATTTCAGCAGGCCTGCGCGAAGAACTTACACCGGATGAATTCATCGCTTATAAGTTTTTTCTCGTTATATTCTTTCCGCTCATTGGAATGATTTTGAATGCCCTCGGCATGATGGACCTCGCTTGGTACACGATTTTGATTTCCGGCGCGGCAGGCTTCTTTTATCCGGATTTTTGGGTCAATAGCCTCACCACGAAGCGGCAGAAGGCCATTATTCGTTCGATGCCATTCATCGTCGATCTTCTCTCGCTTTCGACGGAAGCCGGACTTGATTTTATCGGCGCGATCCAAAAGGTCGTCGAGAAAGCGGCGGCGAGCCCGCTCGTCGAAGAACTTGGCCAAATGCTCCGCGAGATCAAAGTCGGATCGTCGCGGGCGGATGCGCTACGAGAAATGTCGAACCGGATCGGAATGACCGAAGTGAACAGCTTCGTCGCCATTCTAATTTCCGCGGACCAAATGGGGGCTTCCATCGGAAAAATCCTCCGCCAGCAGTCCGACCAGATTCGTTCGGAACGCCTTCTTAGGGCGGAAAAGGAAGGCGCCAAGGCCGCGTCAAAAGTTCTACTCCCGAGCGTACTTTTTCTTCTGCCGGCCGTGCTTCTGATGGTGGCCGGGCCGTTCGTTTTGGCATTTTTCACCGGCAAGGGTCAATGATTTGACGGGAAGCAGCGCATGAATCGCTCGGTACGCCTCATAAACCTAAAAGATCACAGGATTATTTCCGATAAGTGTCTTGTCGCGGAGTCCTTTATTTCAAGGCTCCGTGGCTGGATCGGAAAAACTCGCGCGGACTCGGGAGAGGGAATCCTTTTTCCGAACTGCACGAGCATCCACATGTGGTTCATGTTGATGCCGATTGATGTCGTATTTCTTCGCGTGAATAACGCGAAGGAAGGCGAACGGAAAGTGGTGACCTCGGTGCGCGGAAACGTGCGGCCGTGGAAGCTGCTTCCGCTATTTGATGGGAAAGCTCACGAAGCACTCGAACTTCCAGTCGGAAGTATCGCGCGTCTCGGGATCCTTCCGGGAGATGAGTTATGTATCGGTTGACGGTCATCGCTGGACCTTCGAACGCGCAGCCCGCGCGTGGGTCCTCCTATGCCGTCGGAGCCGGGACGTTTTCGATTGGCCGTCATTCGCAGAACCAGATCGTCCTGGAATCCGGGAACGTTTCGAAGCGCCATTGTGTGCTCGTCGTCGACAACACGCGCGTAGCGGTCGAAGACCAGGGTTCCTCGAATGGTACGTTCGTGAACGGCAAGCTTTCCGCGAAACGGGAGATCCGTCCCGGCGATCGTATCAGTGTAGGCGAGTTCGTCTTCGAACTTTCCGATAGTGCCTCGGCCCTCGTCGCGCCGAGTCCATGCGACCCGCGTAAATCGAACGTCGTTGCGTTCCCAAATTCTCATGCCGCGCCGGCACCGGTGGCTCCGCTTTTCACGGACTCCACCTCCGACGAAGCTCCGATGCCGAAGGATCCGCTCGGTAAGCTCAAATACCATTTCGATCGCTACGTCCTCCCGTATTTCTTCGGATTCAATGAGCGCTACGAATGGAAAATCGTCATCGGTTCGCTCTTTGGCCTTTATCTGGCGCTCAACCTTTTCATTTCGCTCTCGCCGCTCATGTCCGAGCAGGAACGTGCGGTCGAACGAGAGATTTCGCAGCGCGCGAAAGTGATTGCGCGCGAAATTGCCGAGCGGAATACGCCGGCCATCGCGTCGAAGGCGGATTCAAAACTCGACCTCGGTAGCTTCTCGAAGGCCTGGGGCGTGCGGGTCGCCGTCATTGTCGACATGGAGAACCGGATTCTCGCGCCATCGACGAAGGCCGGGAACTACTTCCTGAATCCACCCGGTGCGGCCGGCTTAGCGAACAAGGCCGCCAAACTTTTCCGGAACGAGCAACAGTCCGGAATTGTGACGAAGGCCGATAGCGATTCGATTGTCGCGATCGAGCCGATCCAAGTTCTAAATCCAGCACTTGGAAAGAACGAGACGAAAGCGATGGCCGTCGTCGCGATCGATTCGACGCTTTCCGCGGTCGAGGGCGGGGAACTCTGGATGGTCTACGCCCATACGCTCGTTCTTTCGATCGTGGTTGGGCTCTTCGTGTTCTATCTCATCTACCGCATCACGCTTCGACCATTCCAAGAGATGAACAAGAAGGTCGATCAAGTTCTTCGAGGAGAACACGTCGACTTCAAACCATCGGTTTTCTTTAGCGAAATTGATCCACTTTGGGATCTTGTCGACTCGGCTTTGAAACGGGTTCCCCGAGCGGATGACTCGGGTTCGGCGGGCGCGGGAGGCGGACGTGGGATTAGTTCGGGTGACCTCGCCGGACCTCTACGGACGCTTGCGACCACTTCAAAGAACGCCGTCGCGATCCTCGACGAAGAACGCAAGATCATCTTCATTAACTCGATCTTCGAAGAAGTGACGGGTCTCCGTAACGATTCGACCGAAGGCCAAACGCTCTCGTCCGTGAGCCGGGACCAAGCTTTCGGCTCTCTCGTTTCGGATCTTTGTGATCGCGCGGCCCCGGGCACCGAGGGTGCGTCGGAAGAATTCGAGTTTTCAGGAATTATGTTCCAGATCCAAGTCGTGTCGTTCGGTACATTCGGCGACGCGAAATGTTTTGTCTTTAACCTCGTTCGGAAGGAGGAGTAGCGACGGATGCCGAATGCTCTCCGATTCCGACAGTGGAAGACTCCGAAGCAAGCCGGGGAACGGGCGCGACTGAAAGTCGTGCACGGCCCGGACTCGGGATCTCTTTTTGTCGTTACGGCCGCGAAATTTTCGATTGGGCGCGGAGACGAGAACGACGTAGTGATCGGAGACCTTCGGGCCTCGCGACGTCACGCCGAACTTGCCCGCCAGCCGAACGGAAGTTGGAAGCTCACCGATCTCGGAAGTCAGAATGGCGTCGTTTGGAACGGAAAGATTACGCGCGAAGCGGATCTTCGGGCCGGCGATATCGTGACCGTTGGCGAAACGGCATTCGAGTTTGTTCCAGAGGAGTCTGGTACGCAGCTTTTGAACGCGGCTCCGAAGGCGATTTCGATGGAGCACCTCGCGGGTCGTCCGGGTGTGAATCCTGCTCCGGCGCTCGTTGCGGCTCCGCCGGCGGCAGTGCCGTCCATGCCTGCGTTTGCGGCGAGTCTTCAGATGCCAGGAGCGGGCGATGCGGGCGCCCTTCAGGGAATTACGGGTTTAGGCGCAGGATCGGGGCTCGATGGAGGGGCCGCCGACAAACGAAAAAAACTCATTCGGATCGTACTGGCAGTCGTCGTAATGGGCGCGCTGATGTACGATCCACCGAAAGAAGTCAGCTCGAGGGATACAAAGAAGCTCGAAGTTCGGAAAGTCGCACTCGAAAAAAAGAAAGCGATGGAGAGGGAACTCGCGTCTTTCCTCCCTCCGCTGCCGGCAACCGGTCCGATGGCCGCCTCCGAGACCTTCTTTCAAGAGGGGTTCCGGGAGTTCCGCAATCGAAACTATCTGCGGGCGCGCGTCCAATTCGAAACGGCTCTCCAAATCAATCCGGGGCACGGCTTGGCGCGGAGTTACCTCCTGCAGTCCGAAAAATTGATCGGCGACGAAGTAAAGTTGCACCTCGATCAGGGTCGACGAGATTCGGATGCAGGGAAATTACATTCCGCCCGTGGACATTTCGAAGCCGTTATACGCCTTCTTTACCGGGATACGGAAAATCCGTCGCTCGTCGAAGCAAAGGACCAACTCAAATCAGTACTTTCACGCCTAACGCGGGGAGGGTCTGATTCATGAATGCTCTCCCGATGCTGACTTTCATGAAAGAAGGCGAAACCTTTAAATCTCAGTCACTCGAGAAAGAAGTCTCGATCGGTCGGGGTGAAGGAAACGTTATTCGCCTCGAGGATCGCGCCGTATCGCGGAAGCACGCGATCGTTCGGAAAACCGAAGAGGGTGTTCACATCGAGAAACAGAGCGACTTCGCGCCGATCCGCCTCAACGGGATCGAATGTACGCGTGCGCTTCTGAAAGAAGGCGATATCGTCGAGATCGGTCCATTCCGGATGCGGTTGGACCAGCCGAAGGATCCGGTTCGTGAAGCGCCGAGAGTGGTCGCGGCCCCCATGCCAGTATCGACTCCGACTTTGGAAACCGCCCGAGATCCCGAGGCGACCGTCGCGATTCCCGATTCGGACTTCCAAGTTCCAGACTCAATGCCGAC
>JBBQMV010000123.1:0-7589 GCA_038329315.1 Bdellovibrionia bacterium
TCGCGATGGAATACGGCTCCTGGCCGGTCGAACAAGCAGCCGACCAAATCCTAATCCGACGGGACGCGGCTCGCTTCCGCATCAGGTCGGGAAGGATTTTTTCGGCCAGGACTTCGAAAGGCTTTCCATCTCGGAAGAAGAGTGACTCGTTCGTCGTCATCGCGTCGGTCAACTCCGTGATGATGGCCGAGTCACATTTGCCCGATCGGAGCAGCTGAACGAGTCCAATATAACCAGGGATTCCCAATCGCTGAATGATCGGCGACAAGCGAGTCACGAGCAGATACTCCTGATCGCCACCGATCACGATGCCCGTGCGGTCGCGCACGAAGTCCGTCAGGTAGCGATAGTCGTCATCCAAAATCAGTTTCATGCTCTTCCCTCACAAACCGCACGGACCCGCTCCGCCATCTCATTGATCGGTAAGATCGCCGAGGCAAGACCCGCCCGAGCCACTGCGCCCGGCATTCCCCAGACGACACTGGACGCTTCGTCCTGGACATAGACCAGTGCTCCCGCTCGAGTTAAAAACTCCGAACCGATCTTTCCATCCTCACCCATTCCGGTGAGAACGATGCCGAAGGTAGAATGCCCGTAAACTTCCGCGGCGGACCGAAAAAGAGGATCGACGGCCGGCCGACAGTAATTCTCGGGTGGGCTCTGATCCAGATCCAGGCAGACTCCTCCGACACGTCGTGAAACCCGCATATGGAAATCGCCTGGAGCGATATAAGTTCGTCCAGGGAGCACGGCCATTCCGGGGCGGGCCTCGATGCAAGGACGTCCCCCTTCTTTGGTGAGGCGCTCGGCCAGGGCGGATATGAAATAGGCCGGCATGTGTTGGACGATCAGGATCGGTTGCTCGATCGAAGTCCCGAGCCCTCCGAGAAGCGTCACCAGCGCGTTCGGTCCTCCGGTACTGCTCCCCACCATGATCGCCTCGGGCATTGTCCGCACATACGAATCTTTTTTGAGCGATTGAGATAAGCCCGATTTGTCAGCCGGCTGGACCTTTTTCAAAGCCCGGATTTTTCGAAGGAGCTCCGCGCCGACATCGTCGACTGCGCTCCGCTCACCCAGCGAGGAAGGCTTCGCAATGAAATCCGAGGCTCCCTGGAGCAATGCCTTCACCGTGACTTTCGAACCTTCCGTCGTGAGGGCGCTCGCCATGATGATGCGAGTCGACGGACTTTTCTGCAACAAGAGAGGCAGCGCAGTCAGGCCGTCCATCTCCCCCATTTCGACATCCAATAAGATGATGTCGACCGTTCGGGTACTTAAAGCGGTGAGTGCATCCCTTCCATCGATCGCGGTCGTGACCACTTCCATATCGGGCGCGGAACTCACGATTTTCGACCAAAAACCGCGGAAAACCGCGGAATCGTCGACGACCATCACGGTGATCTTAGGTGTTTTTTCAGTGCCCCCCATTTGCTCCCACCAACGAAAACATAAAGAGGAAACCTACGGTCCGAAACGCGAAAGCGGCATAACCGAGCCGCCGATGCCATTCCCCACTCATCGGCGTCCCTTTCCCGCGCAAGCGACGAAGCCCTAAAACCACAAGTGGAAGATAGAGCACCAAAGCGACGCTCGAAGCCGCGATATGAATCTGCTGAAGCGGCCCGAGCTTGAAGGCAAGCGCCGTCGCCACGGCGTCGCGACCCAATTCGAGCACCAACACGATCGCAACGTCGATCGCCACTCCGGACGCCATCCACTTCCCATGTACGGACGGGTTCTTCCGGTTCCGAAGACCCGTAAGAAAGCAGGCATACGCGAGAGTTGCCGCCATCATGTGGGGAGAGAGCACCCGAGTGAATGCCCCCACCGCACCGAGACTAACCAGCGCAAATATCGCCGCTTCGCCGAATTCCGGCCGTGAAACCCGAAAACCTCGCAAGATCGTCTTCATTGGATTCCCATCTTTTTCAGGAATTCTTTGATCGTCCGGTCCATCTGGTCGGAAACCAGAGCAAGCTGCTTAGCGGCGTTTTGAATATCCGCGGCCGTTCGACTTCCCTCATTCGCCACCGTCGTGACGTGAGAAATATTTTGGTTCACGTCGGCGGTCCCTCGAGAAGCCTCGCTAGCACTACGCGAGATTTCGGCGGTGGCCGCGTTTTGTTCTTCAACCGCAGCCGCAATCGTCATCGAGATTTCGTTCAGCTGGGCAATCACCTTCGCAATCCCTTGAATCGCACTGACGGCTTCTCCGGTTTCACGTTGGACGGTGCCGATCTTCTGATTGATCTCTTCCGTCGCTTTCGCGGTCTGCCGGGCGAGTTCCTTCACCTCGTTCGCGACGACTGCGAACCCTTTGCCGGCCTCGCCGGCGCGGGCCGCTTCGATCGTCGCATTTAATGCGAGCAGGTTCGTCTGTTGAGCGATCGAAGCGATCACCTTCACGACCTGCCCGATTTCGACGCTCGACTTCGAGAGTGAATCCATCGTTTGGTTCGTGGCTTTCGCTTCCGCTGCGGCCTTTTGCGCGATATTTGCGGCTTCTTGAACCCGGGCCGAAATTTCCTTAATACTCTTCGACATCTCTTCGGACGCCGCCGCTACGGAATGAACACTCCGACTCGCTTGCTCGGACGCACTGGCGACGGCCAGAGCTTGCTTCGAAGTTTCTTCGGCTCCCGTGGCCATGCTCTGCGAGCTCGCCTGGAGTTCAGTCGATGCCGAGGTCAGCGTTTGCACGACGTTTGCCACTTCGTTGGCAACCCTCACGTTATCGGTGATGAGAGTCCACGTGGCCATCGCGCCGATATAGCTTTGGTTCCGATCGAAAATCGGAGAAATATTCAAATCGAGGGTTTCGTTTCCAAGCTTAATATTCGCGCGCCGAGGTAGGTTTTTCGAATCCGCGAGCAGGTTACGTTGATAGGCTGGGTTCTTATGGAAGATGTCGATCTTCTGACCCATCATTTTATCGACTGGCATCGGGAGCAATGATTCAATACTGCGGAGCACCTTCGCAGAGGCGGGGTTCATATAAATGAGTTTTAAATCTCGATCCGCAAGCATCACGTTGATCGGCATATTGTCCATCATGGACTGCAGACGCGAGGCTTCGGCGGTGAAGTGTTCGCGCTCAGTAACATCTTCCCAGTTTACGATATACCCGGCGATCGAATGGTCGGGGGCTTCGAGCACATTCACATTCAGGTCGAGCAATAAACCACCGAGCTGTATCGTTTTCCGATAAGGAAAGGCCTTCCGATCGGATAGGATCCGACGCACTCGTTCTTTGCTTTCTCCCTTGTGAAAGCGATCAATCGAGCCCCCCACCAGATCGGAAACTTCTAGCCCAAAGGCCTCCCGGATGACGCCCGCCATTTTTTCGAGGGTCACGCGAGATCGCTCGTTCACGTAAATTAATTCGAAATTCGAATTCGCGATCATGACGTTCGTTCCGAGGCGATCGACTCCCTGGCGAAGCGAGCGCATATCGGAAAGAACATTTCCCTTCTTCTTGACGGTCGATGCCGCTTCGGTCATCACGCCTGAAATCAAAGTATAAGCTGCGATCCAGGCGGATTTTACTTCCTTCGTGAAGGCGGCGCCGAGGCCCTTCTTTAGAGTGTCGATCAAGGCTTGGCCTACGGTTTCATAGTGCGCTACTTCTACCCCGTATTCGCGGGCATGCTTCTTCGCGAGTTCTTCGATCATCGGGATGGTCGCCTCAAGGCGATCCAAACCTTTCACGATCCGGCCGAGCATCGCCATCAGCTTCGCGCCCTGATCTTCGAGATCCCCTTTGAAAAGAGAACGCGTGGAAGGGTCCAGTTCGAAAAGGCGTTCGTAGAAGAGACTCGCGGCAGTGTCGGCGATCGGCACTACTTTTTTGAAACTATCCTGGACGAGTTTCTTTTGTTTCGCGCTGAATCCACCGTTGATAATTGCTCCACCTAATTCTGCGTTCATATTCATTTCTCCTGCTGGGTGGCCAAAATGGCCGGTATGTTAACGACAACTAAAAGACCTTTTTGAAGCCGAAAAACGCCGTCACAGCAGCGCTTCCAGGTTTCATCGAGAGTGGGCGGAGCGTCCGCGAATTTTTCCATGGCGACCGCGATCACGTCGCCGACCGAATCTGCGACGAGACTGAAAAGCTCATCCCCATCTTCGACGATGATGTTCATGAAACTTTCGTCCGGTCCGCGCGGCGGGAGGCCAAGACGGCACCGCAGGTCGACTGCGGTGATGATCTGCCCCCGGAGGTTCAGTAGACCCGCCACGTAAGGAGGCGCGAGCGGTACCCGAGTAATCGGCTGCGGAGGGAGGACCTCTCGAACCTGGGTCACCGATATCCCGAGGAGCTGGTTTGCCACACTGAACGAAACGTATTCGACGTTATTCTCGACGCGACGATCCCCATCGTGGACCCGGCGCTCGACTCCGCTCGGAGGTCCGAGATCGTTTTGGCGCCGTTCCCCTTTACGATCAGCTCGGCTCGGGCGAACCGGATCAGTCAAACTCGGTTTCATACTCTGGCTCCTGGTTCTACGGTGGCGAGGGCGCAAAGCACGACATCCTGGTCGAACTTCACTAAATATTCCGAAAATCCACAGTCCGCCGCTTTCTTCCGGGCCTCCGCGGAGCTGAGTGAGGAAAGTGCGAAGCGGGGAATCGATCCCCACTGCGGATGGGACCGAAGTTTCGTCGAAAGCGTAAACCCATCCATTTTCGGCATTTCGAGATCACTGAGTACGACGTCGAATGGTCCGTCTTGCTCGAGCGCATGGAGCGCTTGCTCTCCGTCGTTCACGGCCAATACTTCGTAGCCTTTCGATTCGAGAATCGGCTTGAGGAGGTTCCTAAAGAACTGGGAATCCTCGACCAGGAGTACCTTCAGATCATGTCGGCGCTCTTGGCTCTCGGGTCGATCTTGAGAAAACCAATCGGGATAGACTCGAGTTAAAAAGTGGTAGGTATCGATAATCTGGGTCGTCTTTCCCTGAATGATCGCGGCGCCCAAAATTCCGTCGCGTACGCCCGAGGTTTCCATCGCGAGTTCGTCTTCCACCGTGTCGAGAATCTGAGTCACCATGATCCCCATCGAACGTTTCCCATCGGAAAAGATGAGCGCCGGGACGTTTGGTCCCGCGACGTTCTCGATTTGCATGCCGTCATCGCACGGAACCAGAGGCAAGAGACCTCCCCGGTACTTCACGAGAAAGCGATCCCCGAAAGTATCGATCCCCGCCTTTGGGAACTCTTCCAAGCGCGAAACCAGGGCGAGCGGCACCGCAAATGGCGACGGACCTGATCCCTGAAAGAGCAAGAAAGCAGTCCGGTCGCCCGAGCGAGCGGTCGTATCACCGATTTCCCGATCCGAGGCCTCTCGGCGTGACGCCGTCACGGACGCCCGCGCCGCCAGTCGAACGGTATCGAGAATCGGTATGACTCGACCATCGCCCAGAATCGTCGTTCCGGCGAAGAGATTCACTTCCCCGATCAAACGGCCCGCCGGTTTCACCACGATTTCCTGAGTGTCGAAAATTTCATGCACGACCACTCCGAAATTCATATCGCCGACCTGGGCGACGACGATCGAAAATTCCGCTCCATCTTTCATAGACGGAAGCATTCCGAGAACCATAGCCGTGTCGACGAGCGGTAGGAGTTTTTCGCGTAGCCGCAATACCCGGGAACCATGAAGTTCTTCAACGAGGTGGCGGTTACCCTCGGAAATTCGTACCAGTTCGACGACCCCGATTTGTTGGATCGCGAAGAGCCCGCCGGACTCCTGGCCGATATTTACAATGAGTGCCGAGATGATCGCGAGGGTGAGCGGGATCTTAATCCGCACCGTGGTTCCGACGTCCTTTTGGGTGGAGAGTTCAACCGAACCGCCAATCCGCTGAATATTTGTGCGGACCACATCCATCCCGACGCCGCGTCCGGATATTTCGGTGATGGCTTTCGCCGTCGAAAATCCCGGTTCGAAAATCAGGTCGAGAAGTTTCGATTCCGTAGATTCCGCGGCCTGCTCCGCGGTTAAAAGCCCGCGTTCGATCGCCTTCGCGGTGACCCGCTCGACATCGATACCCGCTCCGTCGTCGCGAATTTCGATGATGATGTGCCCGCCCTCTTGAAAGGCGTTCAAATGAATCGTACCCCGACTCGGCTTCCCTTTTGCGACTCGGGCCTCAGAAGACTCGAGCCCGTGGTCGCCGGAGTTCCGTACGCAGTGGACGAGGGGATCCTGAATCGCCTGAAGAATCTGACGGTCGATTTCCGTTTCCTGCCCCGTCATAACGAGTTCAATATCTTTTCCGTTTTGTACGCCGAGGTCCCGTACGATCCGCGGCAACTTCGACCAGGACTGCCCCACGGGCTGCATCCGCGTCTTCATCACGGCCTGCTGCAATCCCGACGTCACCCGGTTTAGCTGCTGAATCGGCGCAATATAACAGGACTCGTCTTCGGCTTTCGCGAGTTCGATCAACTGATTTCGGGTCAAGACGAGTTCACCCACGAGGTTCATGAGCCCATCGAGCACGTCGACTTGCACCCGCAGCGTCTGCTCGGAGATCGATTTTCCTTTGGTGGCCTCGGGGTTCGCGCGTTCGGCGTGTGGGTCAGCCGATGATTCTAAGTGCGGCTCCGCGGAAGCCGGCGGATTCGTCGCGACGGGAGCGGCGCCTTCACCGCCCATGAGTGCGCGAAGTTTCGCGATCACCTGCGAATCATCGCCGGCAGGTTCGGTTCGCGATTTTTCAAGTTCTGCGAAAATCGACTTGATGATGTCGACGGCTTCTAGGATCGGGGTAATGGATCCGACATCTACACGCAGAGTCCCCTCTCGCATTTTACCTAAGACATCTTCCGTGGCATGCGCCACCCGCTCGAGTCTTTGGAGGCCAAAGATTCCGCAACTGCCTTTCACCGAGTGAACCGCACGGAAAATATTTTTCAATACTTCCAGGTCGCCGGGATTTCGTTCGAATTGGACCAACTCCTGATCGAGATTCGAAAGTACTTCACTGCATTCGATCAAAAAATCGGCGAGCAAATCGTCGTTCATGAAAACCCTTCCGTGGTATTTTCGTTTGCCGTGCGTACATCAATGTTCGAGGCGTATTCCGATTTAGAAGCAGTCCTTCATTTTCGGCAATCACCTACACCGGGGTGAGCGCGAGATTTCCGAGAGAACGATTCGACGAAAATCTGCCGTGCATAAGGTGTTTGTAACCACTAAACCCACGGCGCGCCGCTTGAGCTATCCCTGTCTCGGGCGATGGAATTGTTTTCATTTAGAATTTCGGAAATATTCTAAAAAGAATTCATCGGGGCCTGAGCGAGATCGTTCCCCGCAAATTCTTTTTAAAATCTTTATCGGCACTCGACTTACGCCATCACCCACAGAAGGGGTATGGTTTCAATATAGGTTTTACGATGTATTAGACTGGAAAATCTAAATGCCTCGAGTATGTAACCAAGATGCACCCAGAAACCCTTCATCATTTTAACGACCGAGACGCCCTCACTTACGGGGTGTGCGTCTGCTCGCTCGAAGGAACGGTCATTTACCAAAACAAGAAATGCGGAGAAATCTGTGGAGACCAGACGGGTCGAGG
>JBBQMV010000124.1:0-7564 GCA_038329315.1 Bdellovibrionia bacterium
ACACTTAAGATTGCGACGAGCGAACTAAAGTCGGGACTGTACGGGTTATAGGGACGAAAGTTCTTGGAGTCTGAATTGAATTTTCGGATCATCTCGGCCTTTGCCGCCGCATCCGCTTTTTTCTTCGCTTCGATTTCAGCAAGTTTCGCCTTCGCGCGCTCCGGATACTTATAGACGCCCTGCGTTTCGAGTCCTTTTAGAAACGCCGCGTACGATTTTTTAGCCGCTGGAATAATGGCCGCTTCGAAGGCGTTCCGACGTCCTTCAGCTTCGTCGTTCGAAGGGACCGAACACTGATCTGCGTTGAGCGCCGCCGCCGGAGTTTTACCCGCTGGATCCCGTTTCGTCATCCCCGAAGTCTGGGCCTGACTCATGACGTTCATGCAGTCGCCGTTTTTACCGGCGGCATCGCTTTGGGAAGCCATTTGGGAGATCGCACCGAACATCTGGTCGATCCCGCGCATGACGATGGCGTTCTTAGAAATCTGGTAAGTGACGGCCGGCTCCTCGTAATGAGCGCGGTTATCGCCGTGGTCTTTTTCTTTGTCGTACTCCATGAGGAGCGACATTTTTTTCCGGAAAAACATCGAAAGTTGCTCTGCACTTTCCGGAAGAATGAGGTCCGAAACACCCATGAGACGGGCCGGAGTACGGAATGGAGCGAAGCCAGCGTATTGGCCGGGGGCGGGACGTCCCTTAAAGGTCTTTTTCGCGTCGTATCTCATTCGGCAATCGCCGCTCGGAGTCGACACGACAACCCCCGCGAGCGTCCCCCCGCCATAAGTATAGGTATAACTCGTACAGTTCCGCTTTACCGACTGATCGAGATCGTCTTCGATGACTTTCGCTAAATCGGCTGCCTGAATTCCGCGCGCGCCGACAGCCGCGGCTTTTTTTACATCCTCGGCGAATAGTGCGTAGCGATTCGCATCTTGGCCGTGCTGGAAACCTAAGCCGAGCGTATTTCCGTTTTTCGTCGGAATCCCGAGACCGAGTTTCGCGAGAAGAGCTTTCTGTACTTCCTTCGAGACGGCCGCCTTCCATGCGGCTTCCTTCGGAGCCAGCATCGAACGGGTCAAGCTGAGTGCGCGAGTAAATTCCTTCGGATCTTTCGATCCGGAAAAAATCATGACGGATCCATCGTCGGTCGAACTCGGGGATCGTCCGGGCGTAACTTTCGCCGTCGTCGTTCCCGTTCCGCCGAGGTCATCGAGATACTCGTTCGATTCGGACGTCGTCGAAACCTCCGTCCCGGCAAGCTTAGTCACTTCGCTCTGGGGTAAATTTTCCGTTTGCGCGAGTCCGTAAAGTCCGTTTGCGATGTTGATGATGTGAGCTTCGAACGCACGATTGACGTACCGGTCCGCCACGGCCGGATAGCTCATGTCGTCAGCCGGTAAACTCGACATTTGGAACATCTCTTGGGAAAGGACGATTTGGGTTCCGTTGTCCATGGCCTGCGGTGCCGACCAGTTTGCCTCTTCGATTTGGCCGACCACCGAAGCCGCCGAGGCAACTCCCGGGCGCGGCTCGGACATGTAGTATTTCTTCACTCGGTCCGCGACGACGTCGGCATTCGCGTCCGCGAACTTCGGAAGCACCAGCGATTGGAACTCCGGAAAACCGGCGATGTAACTGATATAGAGGTCCGCGTATTCCGGAACGGTCGCCAACGGCTTGTTCTGGGTGGCCGCGGCGGCGGCTACGGTTCCGAGTTCTTTTAAATCGGTATAACGATCTTGTTGCCAGAGTGATGAATAAGCTTCGAGGTCGTTGATGCTGCCCGGCTTCGAGCTCCGAAACGAAGAGAGATCCGGTGCACAAGAGTTCACCACTCCGTCGGTCATTCCCAGGGTCGAGACATTAATCGTCGTGGTGCGCGTTTCGTAGCTCCCGCCCCCGCCGCCGAGCATCGGATCGCCGTTAAAGCTGGGAGTATAGACCGTTTCGTTTTCCGTCAGCACCCCTACGCCGCCCGCGAGCCGGCGAACTGCCCACCGATTCGCCATCGATTCGCGAAGGGCCGCGAACTGGATGAGTTTCCGGTACCCCCCCGAGTCACGCGGATTCGCGAGCGCTTCGTATTCGGCGATCTGTTTCTCGAACGGGTTCAGGAAAAACTCGACTTTCGAGTAGTGCCCTTGGGCGTCCTTCACATTTCGGACGTTGAACTGCTTATTCAACTCGCGGCCCGGACCGGAGGAAAAGAAAAATCCAAATTTCGGGTCGAGCTTCAGGTTCAGAAAGTCGTACGCATTCACCGAATAAGCGCGCGAGCCCGCGGCGGTTCCGGTCCAGGACGCATCGTGCGCAAGCCGCATGAAGTTTTTGAGGAGCCCGAGCTGGAGGGTTTGGTAGGTCATCGCCGCTTTGACGAAGGTCTGCATCGCGGGATCGTCGACTTTAATATCTTGGGCATGCGCACGGGCGATGCTTTCGGAAGTGAGAAACTGACCGAAGCCCGTCAGATCGCGAACGAAATCCTTCAACCTTTCGGAATCGAGCGGAAACGTCTTCTCTTCCGGACCGTCGAGCGCAGCTGCACTAGCGGTCGCGGCATCTTTATTGAGCTTAAAAATCGCGTCGTACTTGTACTGAATATCCTTCGCGCGCTCGGCGAGCGGATCTTCGCGACCGATGGCAATCGAGAGGACACCGGCGACGAGAAAAGCGGCGACCGGGTAACGCCAACGAAAGGTGGTTCGCACTCTTTCGAGCCATGGCTTAGGCTGCGGCTTGGGGTTTCCCGACGATGACATGTACGCTCTCCCGATGGTAACTCCCTACCGTATCGGTGCACCTGGAAACCGGCTCAAGTGCGTCGCGGAAGACGCATACGAAAAAACCAAAAAAAGACCATAAAAAAACCATAAAAAAACCCCAGAGCGGGAAGCTCCGGGGTCCTGAATGGAAGATAAACGATTAGAACGAAGGAATTACTCGCAGGCCGGTTCGCGAACTTTACCGTCTGGGGACTTCTTGAGAAGGGTATTAAATCCATCTCGAGTCTCGTCCGCGACGTATCCGCAGGTCGTCAGTTCGGAGCCCGCCGCGACCGCAGCGATTTCCAAACGTCCGAGTTCTTCTTCGAATTTCACTGCTGCGTAAGCCGCGATCTCGGCCACGTTATGGCAAGGAACGCGTTCCCAGCGACGGACTTGGACGGCCCGGCGTTCGCCGGTCTTCAGATCGGTAACCATGACCGTCTCGTACCGCGACTTCGAGTAACGCCCGAAAAGGTCGCGCATCTTGCGGTAAAGGGAGGCCAGGCGCGGAAGGGAATCCGCATCGAGGTTTTCGCAGGTCTTCGCGGTCAAGTTAAAGAGACCGGAAAGGTCGCGGGTTTCGCCAGCGGCCAGACGAACGTCGAGCATCGAAGCCCGGATCGCACTTGCTTCGGCTTCCCCGTGAGCCGCGGAAACGAGCAGGTGTTCGAGGTCCGCGTATGCGGCGCCGATACCCGACTTCGTTTTTCCGGCGACGACGTTTTCGGCCGCTTCCTTACGAATCTTCGCGGCGTCTTCGGTAAGCGCAGCGCCAGTGAAGTGTGCCCGATCCGAAAGGAGTCGGTTGTTCATTTTCGCGCGGAACGACATCATGTCCAGGTTTTCAGCCGCCGCGAGGCGAGAGTCGACTTGGTCCATGACCGTCTTCAAGGACGGAGCATTCTCAAGGTTCTTCAACCGTACGAACTTCGACACTTGAAGCGCCTGATAGTTCGCAGGGAGGTCGCCGAGCTGGGCGTCGGTTAAATTTACGCGGTCCGAGCTACCCACGACTTTCTTTTCTGCCGGAGACATCTTATCGAAGGCCTGCCGTTTCGCCCGGACAATCTGCTCGTCTTTCGAGCCCTTCAGGAAGTTCCGAAACTCGTTCGCGGAAACACCGCGAAACTCGGAAGACTTACTGCCCATTTCGAGCGCGTTTTTTCCGCCCTTCTCAAGCTCTTCGAGAATTTTAAGAATTGGCGTCGCATCCGCCGCAGGAGTCCGTCCGTTATCATAAACGTATTCGGGAAAAATCTGATTCATGTCGACGTTGGCGAACTGCGCGTTGTAGTCTGCCGGGGTCTCACTGATCTTCGCCGTCTGACATCCGACCATCAGCGTTGCCGTGAACGCGAGGCCTACAAAATCTTTTCTCAGCTTGAGCATCGTATTTTCTCCATTCGATTTCACCGAAGGCGCGCCTCATCCTGAGACCCACACCTGGTACCCCTATCGTGACTGACGTATCGGAAAAGTGGAAGTAAGGATTAACGCCTATTTAGTGGGACTCCTTCGTTTTCACCGGGAAATGCGTTGAAAATCTGACTCTCATTCGCGATGCTTCCGCGCATGACCGAAACTGCGCTTCTCGCCGCCGGCTGCTTTTGGGGCGTCGAAAATATCTTTCGCGAACTCCCGGGTGTCGTTTCGACGACGGTCGGCTACTGCGGCGGCGACCTAAAAAATCCGAAATATGTTCACGTAAAGACCGGGGAAACGGGGCACGCGGAAGCAGTCCAAATCGAGTTCGACCCCGCCGTCGTGACCTATGAACGGATCCTCGACCTCTTCTTTCGTCTCCACGATCCGACGCAGTTAAATCGTCAAATGAATGACATCGGAACGCAGTACCGATCCGCGATTTTCTACCTCTCCGACGCCCAAAAGAGCGTCGCTGAAGCGAAACGAGCGGAGGTCGAAGTATCCGGAAAGTGGAAGAAGCCGATCGCGACCCAAATCGTGCCCGCGGCGCCCTTCTGGCCGGCCGAGGTCGAGCACCAGGACTACCTACAAAAGCACCCCGAGGGGTACAACTGCCACTGGGTTCGCGACTAAGGCCTCAGAGTCAAACCGCACCAGGGCCGATCAGATCCCCCAGCTCGAATACAGCGCAACGCATCTTGTGCTTGAAATAACTCGAATTATTTTATGGCTCGGTGCATTAGATGTGTTATTTATCCTGGCCGAGAGCTTGCTCTCTGTCCGGGCAGTGGAACAACCGCGGTCCCGCCCGCGACTGTGCACTGAATTTTTGCGGTTCGCTTCCCCAGAAAATGACCGCAGTCCGTGAATTTGATTTGTCGTCTTTTTTAACGTCCCTTCCAAACCGGAGATCGACCCCTCATGAAAAGCCAGCCGATCCACAAGGCAATCGCCACCTTCCTCTTATTCTCAACCACCCTTTCGTATGCTGTGCCGCCGGATTACGCCGCTGCCGGACGCGCTCGGGGTGCCCTCGATTCGACCGGCGAAGCGAAACGCCAAGGCCGGATGAACGGACTCGATGACGGGAAAAACCAAGGTTACCAACAAGGTTTTAACGAGTGCGCCGATCAAATGCGCCGCCAAGCTCAGCAAGACGGTCAACGCCAAGGCGACCGCGATGCCACGCTAACGGCTAGCACGGACGGTTCCGCACGCGGAAACTACGACGGCGCGGCGAAAGGCCAAGTCGACGGCGCAGCGGACGGAGACGGTCGTGCCGATCGCCAAGCGTACGCGGATGCGACCCCTAAAGGGGCCGCCGCCGGAATTGCCGAAGCGAACAGGACCGATGCCGCTGCTCGTGGAACGGCGGACGGAAAGGTAGCGGGTAACTCTGCTGCGAAAGTCGACGCCGACGCAAACGAGTATCGGCCTGCTCGCGACCAATATAAGAAAGAGCGTTACGCAGAACCGATCCGTTCGGAAACGACGATCGACATGAACGCTCCCGCTTCGCCAGCGGCTTCGACTCCGGCCGTGGTCACCCCGGTTAAGCCTGCAGCGAAAGTCACTTCGATCGCACGCGGATTCACGAACACGAGCTCGACCACGAGCGCGGCGCTTCTCTCCGCTCGCATCGATGCGCTGAACCTGGTCCAAGCCTCGGCTCAAACTCCACAACCTCAAGGACCCCGCGCTGCGGGCGATCCACAAATTCCAAACGTCCAACCGACGAACGCGGCTGAACAGGCGATCGCTTACTGTAAGGCGAACACCTCTTCCGTTGCGCTCGCCTCGGCCGGCGCTTTCATCGCGAAGATCTCGCTTGCTCCGCAAGTCGAGCCTTCCGGTCGCCCCGGCCCACGCCCGGTTCCAAGCCGCGGTCCGAATCCGCGCCCTAGCCGCGGGCCTGCGCCTCAGCCTTCCCAGCCCGCCCCACAACCTTCGAATCCGGCTCCGCAGCCGTCGCCCGTGGTCACTCCTCCTCCAGGACCAGGACCGGTCAGCGAATTCGAAAAGTGCGTGGACGATTACAAGCCTGCTTACGAGCAAGCTTTCCTCTCCACGTTCAAAACCGAATACTTGAATGCGTATCGCCCAGGCTACGATCAGCAGTACGCTGCTTATCGTCCAGCAGGCTGTAACGACGCCAAGCGCGCCGACTACCGCCGCGATTACAATGAATCGTACAAACGCTCGTACGACGAAACGTATCGGCTCGTGTTCGACCGCGTTTACAAGAAAATCTACGGTCAGGCCTACAACGCTTCGTTCACCTCTTCTTCGAACACGACGTTCAACCAAACGTACCCAGGTCACTACGATACGCACTACGCCGAAGCGAAAGCCAAAGCGTTCGCGGATCGCCAAGACCAGTTGTATTCGAACGCCTACGCTGCGGCTAAAGACTCGGAGTATGCGGCCCAGTATCCAGGTTATAAGAAAGCAGTCACCCTACGCGGACGCACCGACGAAGCGGCTGAATTCACTCGCATCCCGGTCCGCCTGATCGGTCTTGCGATGAAGGAATCCGTAAAAGACGGCATCCAAGAACCGGGTGAAAAGCTCACCGTCGATATGGACCTCCGCAATTTCGCGGATACCCCAATCGCGGCGCGCGATCTCGATATCCGAGCCGTCGCGAAGACCACGGGTGTCGCTCTCCCGGGCCAGGTCGCGATCCTCACGAAGGATCTCACCGCGAAGAGCCTCAGCCACGTGACCGGCGCCCTCGACATCCGCTTGGATGAGAGCGCGATTGGCCGCACGGCTCAGGTCGAAATCCAAATCTCGGTACGCGGCAATCGCCTCGCTACGGAGACGATCAACCTGAACGCGGGAACGCTCACGAATATCGCTCTCGTCGAAACGCCGGTCGTACGCCTCGGATACCCGGGCTCGGTTAAGGTTCGCGTGACGAACCAGTCGTCGCTCGCCCTTCCGGAAAATGCGACGCTCGCTCTGTCTACGAACATGCAGGGGGTGACGTTCTCGAAGACGAGTGATGCCGTGAACGGCCTAGGCGCCGGCGAAGCACGGGATATCGAATTCCCATTCCAAGCCGACAACTATGCCGACGGCCAAGCGGTGACCTTCACCGCCGCGCTGAATCTCGCTTCCGGTCGTCGGATCGGGATGCTTAACGAATCCCGTCAGATCCCTTCGCTCCAGGATTACTCGTTCAAAGCTTCGAACGGTGTTCTCCTCGGCGACATCTCGGATCTCCGGAAGTCGGGAAAGACTCGGATCAAGATGTTCTTGACGAACACCAGCTCACGGACGGCGACCCAGACCATCACCCTGACGGCCTCGGTAATCGGTCCGAACGCTAAGAACTTCTCCTTCACGAAGGGCCAGCAGGATAGCTTCCA